>CAZFKF010000528.1:0-4631 GCA_964518805.1 uncultured Planctomycetaceae bacterium
GGACGCGATCCGCTCTGGCGCACGCGCGCCGCCAGCGTCGGGATCGGGCCGAAAACTCGCCGCGCGGATCGCGGCACTCTGTCGCACCAGCACGATCAGCGGATCGCTTCGCGCGGGTCGCGGCACGGGATCGACTTCGGTGAACCCTTGGGTCTTCATCTTCGCCGCAAGTTCTTCACACCGGGTGGCATCCATGCGCTTGGTGGCATGCAACAGCACCACGTCGGGATGATAACGCTGCACCAGTCCATCGACCGTGGAGGCGTCGGCCGTGTCAATCCGGAACGACTCGCAGCGTCCCTTCTTGGCGTAGAAGCTCATGATGGGCGTAATTCCCGCCGGCCCGACAAGCAGGGGCGCGGTCCACGGCCCTCGTTGAACCCACCTGCCCAATTCCATGGCCAGTTCTCGCGAGGCGAAGTAACTGCGGTTGGACGACATGGCCGCCGCCACGCTGACCACAACGACGACCGCGACTGGCACGGCAGTCCATGCCGCGCTGGCACGGGCCCGGCAACCAAGCCATTCAGCGGCGAGCCTCGTGCGTCGCAAGAGTCCCAGAAAGCCGAGCGCGGCGAAGGGCGACGCGAGCAGGACGATCGAGATCGCGTAGCGGGGGCAGATCATGCGGTCGTACCACAGGTGGACCCAAATCCCCACGAGCACGCCGCTGGCCGCATAGAACAGCGCCTGGTGATCGCGGCGCGCCCAGGTCCGGCGCCACCCCCACAGTCCGCCGAACATCAACAGCGCGTAGATCGGCGCCAATCCCCGCGTCATGGTCGCGAAGAATTCTCGCAGCATGGCCCGCGTGGACATCGGCGGCACGTCGGCGGGCAACAAGGGATTCGAGCCTGCCTGCGCCGCCGACGTGTTCCCCCCCAGGTACTCGAGCCAGGTCTGGAACCGGGCCCAAGGGTCAAGTCTCACCGGCAGACTCTCCAGGGGCACGCGCCACCAGAAGACCGCCGCCAAAACGGCCAACAACGGGACGGCGGTGACGCACACCACAATTCCGATTACGAGTCGCGCGCGAGCCTCACGCAGGGCGAGCCACCGCCAGAAGGTCCAAAGGACCAAGGGAAACACGAGCACCAGGCCCTCGAAACGGGTCAGCACGGCGAGGATCAGCACCGGTCCGGCCGCCAGGAACCATCGCACCCGGACTTCAGTCACTGCCCGCCAGAGCAAGTAGAGTTCGAGCGTCAACAGAAACCAGAACGTGGAATCGCGGGTGATTTCGGGGCTCCACTCGATGGTCTTCGGATGCACGGCGTACAGCAGGCACGCCGCAGCCGCCACGCGATCGTCGAATTGCCGCCGTACCCAGCCGTACAACGGAAGGACCACGAGACTGGCAATCACCACGCCCCAGACCACCCCAGCCGACTCCCAGTCGAGCCCGGTCCGGTGCATGAGCATCAGAATGAGCGGATAGGTGTTCAGCCCCATCCCCTCGATGCCGTGCGCCAGGTCGCCCGCGTCCAGAGCCTTCGCCAATTGGATGTAGAGTACGCCATCGGGGACCACGCTTGGAATCCGCAGCGCCATCGCGCCACGAAGCGCCAGGCATACAAGGACCAAGATCGCCAACAGCTTGAGCCGGGAACCATAGCAGTTCCGCTGTGGAGCCGGGTCGGATAGGATGTTTGGGTAGCCTGGCGGTGGCATATATTGACTTTGCATCCTGGTTCGGGCTGGCACTATAGGACAACTCGAAAGGGCGAATCAAGGTCAACTGCGTTGCGGGCAAGCGGCTTCGATCGCTGACGCGAATCCAGAAGGGCCAATCTTGGCGTGCTGGCGGGCAACGAACTGACCTAAGGGCCTGTTCTCGGGGTGTGGCTGTTGCTGACCGGGCTCGGTTCCTGGCTGGGCATGACCGCCAGCTTGGTTCGCGGCGCGGTCGTCGGGTTCACGCGGGCCCCATAAGGTGTGATGGAAGGGCTCTGCTCATCGCGCGAGTTCACTAAGACGCTTGACATGGGGGGCGTGGGCAGACCATGATCGGTTGGACGCGCGATGCCCGCCTCAAGACCGGCGCGGCGTTTCGGGCCAGACGATTTCCGCCCGCTTCTCAGGAGTGCCGCGATGCATGACCACGCCCTCAGATCCGCTTTCCGAATTGGCCACCTGCGATCGATGGGCGTCTTGCTCGCGGCGTCGGTCGTTGCCGCGGCTGGGGCGCGGGGGCAGGGACTGGAACACGTCAAGGCCCATTACACGAAGTACGAATACCGCATCCCGATGCGCGACGGCATTCGCCTGTTCACCGCCGTCTACGTTCCCAAGGACGATTCACAGCGCTGGCCGATCCTGCTGGATCGCACGCCGTACAGCGTTGGCCCGTATGGCGTGGACCAGTTCAAGACGGACCTGGGGCCGTCGCCGCTGTTCGGCAAGCAGGGGTACATTGTCGCGTATCAGGACGTGCGCGGGCGGTGGATGTCGGAAGGGCAGTTCGTCAACATGCGGCCGCACCAGCCGGTCAAGCGCACGCCGGCCGACATCGACGAGAGCAGCGACACCTATGACACCATCGAATGGCTCTTGAAACACGTGCCCAACCACAACGGCAAGGTGGGGATGTGGGGCATCTCGTATCCCGGGTTCTACACCGCTGCGGGCATGATCGACGCCCATCCGGCGCTCAAGGCCGCCTCGCCGCAAGCGCCGATCGCCGATTGGTTCGTGGGTGACGACTGGCACCACAACGGCGCGCTGCAGCTTCCCCACGTGTTCAACTTCATGGCGGTCTTCGGCCGTCCGCGCCCCCAGCCGATCAAAAAGACGACCTTCACCTTCGACCACGAGACGCCCGACGGCTACGAGTTCTTCCTGCGCATGGGTCCGGTGGCCAATGCCGATGCCAAGTACTTCAAGGGCGACGTGGCCTTCTGGAGCGAAGTGATGCGCCACGGCGCGTACGACGACTTCTGGAAGGCCCGCAATCTCCGCCCGCACCTTAAGGGCATCCGGCCGGCGGTAATGACCGTAGGCGGGTGGTTCGACGCCGAGAATCTGTTCGGGGCCCTGGAAACGTACAAGCACGTCGAGGCCCACAATCCGCCGCCGGTCAACACGCTGGTCATGGGCCCCTGGGTCCACGGCGGCTGGGCCCGCGGCGAGGGCCTGTCGCTCGGCCCCGTCTCGTTCGGCGCGAAGACCGCCGAGTTCTACCGCGAGAACATCGAGTTGCCCTTCTTCGAGTATCACCTCAAAGGCAAGGGAGACGGCAAGCAACCCAAGGCATGGGTATTTCAGACCGGCACCAACGTCTGGCGGCGGCTGAACGCCTGGCCGCCCAAGGAGGCCCAGGCCAAGTCACTCTATTTCGGGCCCGCAGGCCGCTTGGGATGGGAGCCGGCCGGGACGGCAACCGAATACGACGAGTACCTCAGCGACCCGGCCAAACCCGTCCCCTTCTTCAACCAGATCGCCATCGGGATGTCGTACGACTACATGGTCGACGATCAGCGCCTTGCCGGGCGCCGGCCCGACGTGCTGGTCTACCAGACGGGCCCGCTTGAGGAAGACATGTCCCTGGCCGGACCGATCCAGGCGGAACTGAACGTCTCGACCTCGGGCACTGACTCGGACTGGGTTGTCAAACTCATCGACGTCTATCCTGACGACTATCCCGATCCGAACCCCAATCCCTCTGGGGTGCGCATGGGGGGGTATCAGCAGTTGGTGCGCGGCGACGTGATGCGGGGCAAGTTCCGCAACAGCCTGGAGAAGCCCGAGCCCTTCGTCCCCAATCAGCCCACGCCGGTGAAGTTCACCCTCCAAGACGTCTTCCACACGTTCCGTAGCGGGCACCGGATCATGGTGCAGGTCCAGAGCACCTGGTTCCCGTTGATCGACCGCAATCCGCAGAAGTTCGTCGACATCTACACAGCCAAGGAGTCGGATTTCCAGAAGGCCGCCCAACGCGTCTATCGGGGCGGTTCCCACGGATCGCGAATCACCGTATCGGTTCTGCCGTAGCCACGCCCGTCGCAGGCTGAGGCACGGTACGCGGAATGCGGCCTGCTACGTTCCAGAGGTGGACCCGTGCCCGACACCCGTTCTCACCGCGGACCGCATCCCGAGGACCAGCATCTTTTCGGGCCCGAGATGATCCCGGTCCTGCGCGAGGCCACTGCCGATTTGAACTGGCTGTTGAGTCGCGGCTATCCGGGCACGGTAGCCCAGACGCTGGTGGGCGACCGCTACCAGCTCGCCGCCCGGCAACGCAAGGCCGTTGCCCGGTGCGCCTGCTCCGATGCCCAGCTCAAACGGCGAACGGAAACTCGTGTGCAGCACGAAAAGCTGACCGGGCAAGTCCTGGAACTGGACGGATATAATGTGCTCACCACGGTGGAGGCTGCCCTGGCCGGCGGGGTCCTCTTGGCGGCACGCGACGGCGCGCTGCGCGACATGGCCAGCATGCACGGCAGCTTCCGCCGCGTCGAAGAGACTCGGCCGGCCCTGGAACGGATCGGGCAAATGACGGCCAGTCTGGGCGTCTCGATCTGCCAATGGTATTTCGACCGGCCGGTGTCCAATAGTGCCCGCCTCAAGACGCTCATGGAGGATCTCGCCAGCCAACGCGGGTGGCCTTGGTCCGTGGAACTTGTCGCCAATCC
>CAZFKF010000529.1:0-4625 GCA_964518805.1 uncultured Planctomycetaceae bacterium
CGGCACACGGTGCGGGCCAGATGCAGGTTGCAGGCGGCTCGCGTCCCTCCGGGAAGAACAAAATGTTCCAACGGCGGAAGTCCCTCTTCGCAGCGATCGATTTCGGCCTCCAGGGCCTTCACCTGCTCCGGCCCGATCCACTGGACTCCCTGGCGTGTCGGATCGGGAGTGGCCACTTCGGCCCCCAAGGCAAACAACTCGTTTTGAATCCGCTGGAGCAGCCCGTCCGTTGCCGCCTCCAACGGCTCCGCCCGGACGACGGCCAGCACTGCGTTGAGTTCGTCAACCGCGCCGCAGACCTCGATTCGCGGCATATCCTTGCCGACCCTGGGACCCGCAAACAACCCGGTCTCGCCCAAGTCCCCGGTCCGCGTGTAGATTTTCATCCGTCGATCCCTTTCGTCACTCGATCGTCCCCCTAATATACGAACCGGGCCGGGCAACGAGAACTCCCCGCCCGCCGATGGACAGGCGCGGAGCGATGGAGAATAATGGGTCGGAGATCGGGCGTTCAAGATGTCGATGTAGGGTGGGCCAAGCGGAGCGCCGGCCCACCAGAACTACCCGATCCTTTACGGTGGGCCGGCGCTCCGCTTGGCCCATCCTCCATCTTGGCCCATCGGCTCACGCGTTGAGTCGCTTGAAATCCGGGCTCTGCGCGAGCATGGTCGGGGTCGTGAAATCGATGCGGAACTGCTTGCTCGACGACTTGCCGGTTTTCGCAAGCGTGGGCCACATCCGGACGTCGATGGGGATCGCGGCGTCGTCGAACGCGCGGGCCACCAATTCCGAACAGATCATGCGCTGCGACCCGGCATCGACCGCCTTGTACGCCTTGTAGGTGGGGGAATTGACCACCAGCTTGGGCCGGTTCGGGAACGTCACGGCGGTCGCGAACACGCTGATCTGGGTGAAGGCGTAGGGGGTGTCCGCATACTTCATGGCGGCGGCAACGACGGCCCCGCCCTTGTCGCCGATGTCTCGGTCGCGAAGGATGTCGACCCGTTGCGATTCGGCGTACCGCTTGGCCAGCGAGGTCACCTCGAAACCGCTGGCGAGCATCTCGGCCACTTTGCCGTTGCCGATGTAGATTGCGGAATGGGAGAAGGTGTTGGAGTATTTGACGTCCAATTGAAGCGCCTCGCCCGCGCGAATTCCCGCCGCGATGACATCCTTGCCCTGCGTGAGGAGCACGTCTCCCTTTTGCAGCGAGGTGACGCTCACGGTATAGCTGGAGATGACGGCATTTTGGCCTGCCTCGTCCACCTTGACGTAGTACGTTCCAGCCGCAAGGGCGTGGTTGCCGCTTCGCACGATGACGGAGAAGTTGCCAACCCCGTCGTTGTTGTCGAACTCCATGGCAGCCGCCTTGGGATTCGACCCGTAGAGCCACATCCGCGTGTCGCCCGACCGGCCGCGCGTTTCGATGACCACGTCGGAGGCCGCGGCAAGCTCGAACGTCACCCAATCCACATCCTTCGCCACGTGGATGCTGTGGCTCTGCGGTCCGGCGTTGACGCCGATCGTCTGGGCCAGCGCCCGGGTGTCGTCCGTCTCAAAGGCATCCGCGGCGACCTTCGCCTTGGCGCCGCCGGCAGTCGCCGCCAGGACGTGCGCGGAGGCCTGGCCGACGTCCGCCGTCGCAACGTTCTCGCTGGCGACGGCGAGCGAAGCCGGATCGATCGAGGCATCCAAGCCCCCGGCGCTCATCATCGCACGGCATTCGAGATGCTCAAGACCGAGACGCTTTGCCCTCAGAAGACGACCTCGGCTTCGCGACCGCGTTTCCGTGCCAAGTCGAATGGCGGCGGGCCTTCGCAGCCACCGAACGGACAGGTTGACGGACATTGGCAGCTCTCCTTGACGAGGCGTTTTTCAGACCAGCGGCATGATCCGTACCTCTAGGAAGCTTAGTCGAGATTTGCGGCGCAGGCAAGCCAGCGATCCCCCTGGAATGTGGAGGCGAGGGCCGCTTACCCCGTCCGACACTATCCCGTAACCCCATGCCTGGTATAGTGCCTCACACCGCTTCTGACTTGGGCGGCTGGGAAACCAAACTGCTACCTCGCGGAGATTCGATTTCAGTCAACCACCCGCCAGAACGCTACCGGCGCTCGTAGTGCGGGCTTCAGCCCGCCTGCCGGCTCGGTTGCGACTCAGAAACGGGCTGAGGCCGCACTACGAACGACAGCCGGTTTGGCATTATGGCGGGCCGTTGATTTCAATAGACCTTGGGCAGCGGCTTAGGTTGTGGTTTGGGTGGGGCTGGGGTCGGTTTGGGTTGCGCCGCTTGGGGGCTGGCCTTTGCGCCGGCCGCGTATTGGCCCTCGCACGGCGGGCATCGAAAGAACTGCCAGTCTCTCGTCAGGCAGAGATTCGGGAACGGCTTCTTGCAATAGTCGTCCGGACAACCGCACGAGCTTGGGCAGGCGATGCACGGCATCGGCTTTTTGCAGTAATCGTCCGGACATCCGCACCAGTTCGGACAAGCGATGCAGGGCATCGGCTTCTTGCAGTAGTTGTCGGGGCAGCAGCACGAGGTGGCGCAGCAGTTGGCATGGCGAGCACTCTCGCCTCGCCTCTCTGCGGCAGTACCTTCGAATAAGTGGGTGCCAAGACACGTCAGCGCGATTGCAGCCGCAAGAAGGGTGGAGCGACGCATAGCCAAGGGTCCTCGTGTCGTCAGAATCCGCATAGCCGGTTCTTCCGTACTATTCGGACTTCTCAGTCCCGGTCGGAAATATCGTTACCATCGCCGGCACAATCTGCGCCTTTTAACAGCCTTAACGTCCTTGCATGTCCCTTAGGTACTTCAGCGATCACGAGTTGCTTCCCTCATCTACGATCCCCCTCGCACCGCGTCAGTTCCCGAGGACCCCGCAACTTGACGCAAACCCCCACATTCGTCATGCTGTGCCTGACGCGCGACACGTTCGATAGTGGGTCCAAAGCCTAACCAGGGGAGTAGCCAGGATTATGCTCGGGATCGTTATTGACGCCGCGGTTCTCATCGTTTCGCTGAAGACGATCAGCGAGGAGGAAATCGGGTTCGGAACCGCCTTGCTGGTGGCCCTCGGAACTTCCGTGGGCACGATGGTTCTGGCCCTCGGTCTTGCATCGTTGTTGGGGCTCGCCGGCGTCTTTGTCGCCGCGGTGCTCGCCGCCGCGGCGCTTGGTGCTGTCGTATCTGCCCTGTTTGGAGTGGAGATCAAACGGTCCTTCATGATCGGCGGCATCTTCATGCTCGTCCACGTCGGAATGGGAATCGCGTTCGAGTTGATGTTTCGCAGCTGAATTCCAGAAGTGCGGTATCGCCGTACGCGTCGAAGCGTCGCGTTGGAGAAATCGCAAATTGACTCCCATCTCGACCTCGGATCTCCGCTGATCGCCGAAAACCGGCTGACAGGCGGCCCGGCATGTCAGGCACTGGGCGCTCGGCCGTGGCACGGGGACTTGCGGCGGAATGGGGGATTCGTCAGAATCGCAAGGGTGCCCGCGGGCATCCAGCGGCGGAACGCGCACACAATCCTCACTTTTTGGGCTGACCAACCATGCATCGTGCCATCCATCGTCGGACCTTTCTGAAGCAGACCGGGATCGTGGGAACAATCGGAGCCGCGGGGCCAATGGCCTGCACCGTCCTGGCCAATCGCGACGCAATTCCGCCGAGCGAGAAGATCACGCTGGGGTGCATCGGCGTGGGCGGGATGGGCACGGCCAATATGAAGGTCTTTCTCGGCCTTCCGGATTGCCGCGTGGTAGCCGTGTGCGACACTTATGAAGATCGCCGCCAGCGGGCCAAGGAAAGCGTCGACGCCCAATACGGCGACACGAGCTGCAAAACCTACAGCGACTACCGGGAATTGATCGCCAGGCCGGATATCGATGCCGTGATGATCGCCCCGCAGGACCACTGGCATGCCCTGGTGGCGACGGCGGCGGCCAAGGCCGGCAAGGACATGTACTGCGAAAAGCCCCTGGGGGTCTCGATCGAACAAGGCCAACGCATTCGCGATGCGGTGCGCCAGGCCAAGCGGGTGTTCCAGACCGGCACCTGGCAACGTTCGGACCGCAAGTTCCAGCACGCCTGCGAATTGGCCCGAAACGGCTATCTCGGCAAGATTCACAAGGTGCAAGTGGCCACCGAGGGTCCCAATTACCGGCCCGGCTACAAGGGGACTTTCGAGCCGCAACCGGTGCCGCCGGGCTTCGATTGGACGATGTGGCGCGGTCCGGCCCCGGACAAGCCGTACAACCCCGGTCGGGTCGCATGGCCCGACTGGTACCTGATCTGGGACTACTGCGCCGGCTTCATCGTCAACTGGGGCGTACATCACCTCGACATTGCCAATTGGGGTTGCCCGCAACTCGGCGCCGAGCCGTTTGAGGTCGAGTGCAAGGCCACCTATCGCAAGGTAGGGTTCACCGACAATGACGACGCCTGGAACGCGACCTTCACCTACGCCGGCGGACTCACGCTGCTCTTCACCGACAGTCCGCAACAGAAGTCGGGCTGCCGGTTCGACGGCGACCAGGGTTGGGTCCACGTCGATCGTTCGGGCATCTGGGCCGAGCCGGAGTCGCTGCTGAAGGTCAAGCTCAAGCCGGACCAGGCACCGATCACC
>CAZFKF010000530.1:0-4623 GCA_964518805.1 uncultured Planctomycetaceae bacterium
CTTGGTGAAATTGAACGAACCGGTGATCACGACCTGGCCGTCGAGAATCATGACCTTGTTGTGCGCGATGGCGTGCCGATCGTCGATCAGCGTGGCGATGCCGGCGTGGGATACGAAATCCGCCGACGAGTATTTCTCCGACTCCTGGCTCTTGTCGAGGATGACCGACACGTCGACTCCCCGCTCGTGTGCATCGACCAGGGCCTTGGCGATGGGAGCCGACGTGAACGAATACGCCTGGACCAGAATGCTCGTCGTCGCACGATCGATCTCGGCGACAACGGCCTCCGTACACCCTCCTTTCGGCGAGAAGAACACTTCCATGGAAGGAAGTTTCCCCACCGCGTTAGGGGCACTAACCGGCCCGCAGCCTCGCTCAACGGCTGCCACGACGGCGACCAGCGAGACCACCGTCCATGGGACAATCCGTGTCATCGGAGATCCTCTTCCTGCGCCCCGCGGAGGGCGAAGCACCTGCCGCAGAATGGTCGACTTCCGCATGTCAGTTTCCAACGCCGTCCGTGATCGACCCTGCGCCAACGGTAGACGTTTGCGCTGTTGAGGTCAAGGCTCTCTCGACGGGGTCGCCTGGCCCGAGTTCCACAAGTGCACAGACTTCGGGAGCCCACCCCGCAAACCGCTTAGACAGCACCCGGACCGCGGAACCCGTCGTCGACCTGGATCGCCTCTTCCGTGGGAAGGACGAAGACTTTGCCGTCGCCGATGGTGCCTTCGGGACCGGTGCGGGCGACATTCATGATGGTCTCGATCGTACGTTGGAGAAAATCGTCGTTGACGACGATCTCGATGGCGATCTTGCGGAGCAAAGTGGCCGTGTATTCGTGTCCGCGATACAGTTCGGTCTGTCCTCGCTGGCGGCCAAAGCCTTGGGCGTCGCAGATCGTCATCCGGCTGACTTCGATCTTCTCCAAGGCCTCGTGAACGGCCTTAAGTTTGGTCGGTTGGATGACGGCAATGATCGTCTTCATGGGGCATTCTCCGCCGGCTGCTTCGACCTTACGGCATCCCCCTTGTCAGGGCATCGGCTTTGGCCTCGCTTCACTTGCCCACCGCCTGTAAGCATAGCGAGAAAGGCCCCCGCCGCATAGGGTGTTGCGGCCAACGAGCGGCTCGCAGTGCTCTACAGCAGCGGCGAGAAGACCCTCGCGGTCGATTCCACCATTCGCCGCCAAAGCGGGGATCGCCGGACCTTGCGCAGGCTGTATTTGCGAGCCTTGTGCAAGTCCTTCCGGAACAATTCGGCCAGGTGCTCGGCGGTCGCCGCATCGTACACGGCGGCCATCACCTCGAAGTTGAGGCGGAAACTGCGGTTGTCCAAGTTTGCGCTGCCGACGACGGCAATGTCGCGATCGACCACCAGCGTCTTGGCGTGCAGCATCGCCGGGCCGTACTCGTAGACCGAGACTCCGGCCCGCACCAGGTCGGCGTAATAGGAGCGCGCCGCCGCGGCCACCAACCGGGAATCGCCCTGCTTGGGCACCAACAGGCGCACATCCACGCCGCGGAGGGCTGCCGTGACCATGGCCGCGTGGATCGATTCGTCGGGAACGAAGTACGGGGTGGTCACCAGCACCCGCTCCCGAGCGCCGGCGATCGCCGCGAAATAGAACTTGTGAATCGCGTGCCAGTCGTGGTCGGGGCCCGAGGCGATGATTTGCACCCAGGGACCGGCCGGCGCGGTTCCGTCCTTTGGAAAATAGGCTTCGCCGCTGGGAGCGCTCCCCGTGGCGAAATGCCAGTCTTCCAGGAAGACGGTCTGAAGCCAGACGGTGGGCAGACCCTCGACTCTCAAGTGCGTGTCGCGCCAGGCGGCGGGACCCACGCTCGCCGCGCTCTGGCAGTCGTCCACGTTGATGCCGCCGGTGAAACCGGTCCGCCCGTCGCAGACCACGATCTTGCGGTGCGTGCGGAAGTTGATCAGATTCGGACGCAGCCGGGCCAGCGTGATCGGGTTAAAGCGGGCCAACTGCGCTCCCGAATCGCGAAGCGGCTTGAGAAACCGCCGCCCCAAGCGATCGGAACCGATGGCGTCGACCAGAAGCCGGACTTCGACGCCGCTTCGGGCCTTCTGGCAGAGCAGGTCGCGCCATCGCGTGCCGATCCGGCCGGGATTCCAGATGTAGTATTCCAGGTGGACGTGGTGGCGGGCCTCGGCAATGGCCCTTTCGATGCCCGCGTAGCACGCGTCGCCGTCGGCGTAGATCTCCAGCTCGCGCGAGCGCAGCGGGGGCGCTTCGCCCGACCGCTCGGCCAATTGCATGAACTGGCTCAGGCGTTCGTCGGCGACCGGGCACGATGCCTCCGCGTCCTCCGCGCCGCGTCGGGCGGCCACCGCTTCGCGAACGCGGGCGCAGGCGAGCTTGTAGCGGCGGCGTTTGCGGGTCAACCGCCTGGGGCCGACGAGCCAGTACACGGCAATACCGGCCAGCGGCAAAAACGCCAGGGCGAAGATCCAGGCCAGCGTCGCCGCCGGCGAGCGCCGTTCGTAAATAATCCACGCGCAGAGAACCACCACCCAGAGCAATTCGCCGACCGTCAGGACGATCATCAGGTGGCTCATGGCGATCCCGTCGCGGTCTTCTCCATCAGCATCTTGCGAAGGACTTTGTAATCGGTCTTGCCCGTGCCGAGCACGGGAATGGCGTCGAGGCGAATCACTTCGTCCAGCCGCATGACGCCGCGGAATCCGGCCTCGGCCAGGATGGCATTGGCCTGGCGCAGCGGTATCTCGCAGGTGGCGAACAGCGCGATCACACGGCCGTCGGGTGTCTCGATCCCTTCGACGGCCACCTGTGGGCCGCTCTCGCCGGGCGGATACTGCCGCACGAGCGGATCCTCCAGCGCGGGCAGCGAAATCATCTCTCCGGCCGCCTTCAAGAACCGCTTCAATCGTCCCTGAAAGAAGACGTAGCGGTCCTCATCGATCCGCACCAGGTCGCCGGTCACATACCATCGTTTCCCCTCCAGTTCGACGAAGGGATCCGGCCCCTCGTAGGCCAAGTAGCCGCCGAACACCGACGGCCCGCTCACCAGCAGCATCCCCGTGGTATTCACCGGAAGCGGCCGGTGCGACTCCGGATCCACGACGAGCAACTCCACGTCGTCGACCGGCGGGCCGACGCTGCCGAGCTTCTGGAGTCCGAGCCGGTTGCCGCACACGATTGGCGAGCACTCGGTAATGCCGTAGCCTTCGAGAATCGTGGCCCCGGGCGCCAGTTGGGCCGTGCGTCCGAAGAGACTCTCCGGGCACTTCTCGGCCCCGGTGATCACCACGCGGAGCGACCGAAGATCGTCGGCCGCAGCCAGCCCGACCATGTAGCTCAGGAACGTCGGCGTGGCGACCAGGATCGTCGGCCGGTAACGCGCCGCGGTCCGAACCAGGCCGGCCGCGTTCGTGGGGTCGGCGAAATGAATCACCGGTATGCCGGAGACCACAGGAGCAATCAGGTCGCCGGTCAGGCCGAAACTGTGAAACGGCGGCAGGAAACCGAACAGCCGGTCGGCGCGGGTCGTTTTCAGCACGGCCAAGGCGGCGCGCACGTTGGTCAGCAGGTTGCGGTGGCTCAAAGGCACGGCCTTGGGCAGGCTCTCCGAACCGGACGTGAACAACACCACCGCCGGATCGTCCACGTTCGGCTTTGGCACGCGGCGGAGGAAGCTGCCGGGGGCCGCATACGTGGCCAACAGCGCGCCGAGGGCCTCGAACTTGCCGATCTGCAAACGCAGGTCTTCCATGAATACGTATTCGGCCCCGGCCACCTCGATGCCCAAGCGGTCGACGAGCTTGCGCGACGTGACCACCCGCGTCGCGCCGAGGACCTTGACCGCGTGCGCCAAGTTCGCGGGGCCCGTAGTCCAGTTCAACTGGACCGGCAGCTTGCCCGCCAGGTGCGCGGAAAAGAAGGCGATGTCGGCGCCAACCGACGCGGGCAGCATCACGCCGATCGCCTCTCCGGGCAGTCCGCGCAGCCGCTTGGCCAGCAGGCTCGACGCCACGAGCAATCGTCGGTAGCTGAGGGCCCCCGACACGTCGTCGGCCACGGCAACATCGTTCGGCTGGCGCAAGGCGCGAAGCACAAAGGCCTCGGCCATGGTCTCGCCGAGCACCTCGTGCGGGCGCGAATCGCCGGGCGGACGCTCCCAGAGGGCCGGGACCGGGGAGACTCCCTCGCCCGAAGCCCGCAGAAGCCCCTCGGCCAAGGCCCATAGCTCGCCCAACGTGTCGGGCACGCGGTCCGAACGGAATCCAAAGCGGTCCTCGATGGCCAACGAGACTTCCATGCGGGCCAGGCTGTCCAGGCCGATCTGATCCAAGGCCGTGGCCGGTTGCCGCTCATCGTCGCTCAAGGGGCGTCCAAGTTGCTCCTCGATCATCTCGACGACCGCGGTCTTGGTGGCCGGCTTGATCCGCTCGGCATCGATTTCCTCGCCCAGGTCGACCTCGGGGAACTGGTACTGGCGCGGACCGAAGAGGAAGTGGGCCGGCACGAAGACCGGCGGTTCCGGTCCTTCCTGGTTGTACCAGTCTTCAAGGAAGCGGTTCAGTCTCTCGCGGCCGAGGCCGCCCAACGGGTGCTCAGCGCTTGCAGAGCGCCTCCCACG
>CAZFKF010000531.1:0-4622 GCA_964518805.1 uncultured Planctomycetaceae bacterium
GTCCCGGGTGTCCGGCCAGGGCGGCTTGATGCCGAGTGCGGGTTTTCAGGCCGCCTCCGACTGCCGCTGGCGACAACACCATTGGGACCGGTGCGGAGACAGGAGGGAACGTCGCGAGCTACTTCCCGGAACGGCACTGCATATAGTACTTCTGAACGTAGGCCACGCACGGCCGTCCGTTGGCAGCCAATTGCCGGCATCGGGCGGCCGGCGTCTTGGCCTTATCCAGTACGGCCTTGGTCCGTGTGACGACGCCTTCCTGGACGTCCCGCTCGATATCCTCGCGCATGAGGCCAAAACAGGCACAGATCGGCGCGTTTGGGTCCTTGGGGTAGACCGGCCGCTCAAGCTCGCTGGCCAGTACGACCCGCTCGAACGTATCGAAGTAGGCGACTTCGCATCGCGGGGAGGGACAGAAGTTGGCCGGGGCCGCAACGGCGTTCTTTCGGCCCTCGGGCAGGTGGCACATCAGCGTTTCGCTTTCCACCGCTTCGCCTTTGGAACCGCAGCGGGGACAGTATTCGGCCGTCGAGTCCGGTTCGCGCACAAAGGCCTTGTTCATCGTCGCTCCTTCTTCCGGCCTCAAGGCCCCAGGACCTTCACCACGCCGGCATTCGCCCCGTCGGCAGTCTCCACGGCTTTCCGGGTCCGGTGCAGATCGTTGCCGCCGACGGCGACGTCGCGGCACGCCGCGCCCTCGGCCCGAAGAAAGGTCCCGGCTTGTCCCATCGGGCTGCAGCCGTGGATCCAGGCGTCGCGCGTGCATTGCAAGCGGATGAGCGAATCGGCCTCGGGATTCGCCGCGGCGCGGAGATGCGACACGGTCACATCTTCGACGTCGTCGCAGGTCACCGCCGGCCGCAGGTCGGGCCGCGCCAGATCGAAGCGCACGTTGTGCAACGAGACTCCCCTGGCGTGCCGCGCGTACAGGCCGTAGGCCGGCAAGACTCCCCACATAAAATACTCCGGATACTGATCCTCCATTTCCGGCAGGTCGTGCCGGGCGGCGTCCTCGCGCGTGCCCCCGCCCGGATACGTCACGTGAACATCGCTCAGGGTCACGCCTTGGACCGGATGGCCGGGGATACCGCAAATCGAGATGCACTGCCGCTCTTCGCCGGGGTACGCGGTGCGGGGAGTGGTGGAATGCGCCGCGTACAGCGAGGCAACGGCCTTCTTGAGCGCCGCCTCGTCGAGCACGCTGGCGCGGATGTTGTTGAAGAGGATGTTTCGCATCGCGCCGAACGGGAAGGCGGAGTCCCGTTTCTCGCCGTTGTAGTGGTGGTTCCCCAGGCGCAGGGAAATGGGGCAGGAGACGTTCTCCATGACGATGTTCGAGAAGGTCATATTCTCCATGACGCCGTTGCCGCTGATCTGCAGCTTGATGCCGCAGCCGTAGGTGTCGCGGATCACGCAGTTGGAAACCGCTACGTTGCGGATTCCCCCGCGGTGCGCCCCGCCCGAGCGGATCGCCGCCCAGCGAGTGCTCATCACGCAGTTGGTGATCACGATGTCTTGAACCGGCAGATCGTCTGACATGTCCTGGAAGCAGATGCAGTCGTCCTCGCACATCAGGCTGCAATCGGAGATGAAGACGTGTCGCGTGTTCATCAGATCGATGCCGTCGTTGTTTCCATTGGCGCGGTTGAAGATGTTCACCCCTCGCACGCGCACTCCGTCGCACGACAGGAAGTGGGCGCACCACGCCCCGGCGTTCCGTAGCGTCACGCCCTCGATCGACACATTCTTGCACGAGGCCATTCGCAGGAGCATGGGCCGTTCGCCGGCGCCGCCGCCGGGAGCCGCCAGCGGAAACGACCGGCCTTGACCGTCGATCGTTCCGCGGCCCGTGATCGCCACGTTCTCGGACTTCGCCGCATAGATCAGGCATTTGTCGATATAGGGGTGCAGCGTGAAACCGCAGCGCTCGATTCCGGTGGCGTAGTCGGCCAGATTCGTGCTCCCCAGGATCGTGGCGTTCGCATCGAGATGCAAGGTGACGCCGCTTTTCAGGACGAGCGTGCCGCAAAGGTACTTTCCCGGCGAAACCAGCACGGTGCCGCCGGCAGCAGCACAGGCGTCAATCGCCTTCTGGATCGCGGCCGTATCGCGATGGGCGCCGTCGCCAACGGCCCCGAACTCGCGTACCTTGAAAAGCTCCGTCTTTGTGGCAAGGGGTATGTCTGGCTTGGCGGCTCGTCCTTCCGCGCTCTGGCCACGAGTGTTGATTACGAGAAGCAGCGCAATCGCGGCGAACGCCGACAAGGCGATGGATTTGCTGTCGAACATGAGTTCCGCCTGCGGCCGTCCGCCGCGTCTGAGGTTGTCTTGTCATGCCCTGGCGACTATCGCGTCGCGCGAGGACGCGACCGTCGCACCCGAATTATGCCCGGCGCATGAGATGCCGTCAAAGGGTGGAACCGTCGCCGTGTGATCCTCGCGCGGGCTTGTTGTGCCGGACCGGCCGCCCGGTTACCATGGGACCGAAATCGACCCGCGCAAAGGAGCCCTGCGATGTGCCAGAGTCCATGTCCCCAAGGCATCCCGTTTCGCCCCGCGGTCGCGCCGATGCTGTTGGGCTTGCTTGTCTTGGCGTCATCTCCGGGCTTCGGTCAGACGCTCTATCCGACCGATCCCGCGGCCCAGCCCGTAGCTACTGCCGAGCGATTCGATCTGGTGTTGCTGGCCGACGCCCCGGTCCGTCGTCCTCTGGAGCAAGGCAGCTTGGAGTTCATCAAGGACCCGGCCGACGGCAAGTCGTGTTTCCTGGTACGGGACAGGCAGGTCGGCTTGCGGGTCGAAGAGGCGGCCTTCGTGACCGCCGACACCATCGTGGCTTGGTCGTGGAAGAAAGAGCAAGGCGGCGTGGCCATCGTGCAGATTGGCTTGCGCAATCCGCAGACTGGCCAGACCCGGTACTTGGGCTACGGGGCCGGCGCGTGGAGCGAGCCGCCTTCGGCCGATCCGACCGTGGAACTGTTCGTCCATTCTCAGCCACCGTGGCAGTGGACGCGACAAGAACGGCGGCTCTTGGACGACATCCAAAAAGTGCTCGGTTGGCCGACCGCCCAGATCACTTCGTTTTTCCTCTCTCCGTGGGACGGCCAACCCGGCGCGTTTCGCGACGCGGTCGTCCGCAGCGTTGCGCGAGTCGACGTTGCGGCCCTGGCCCGGGAGGCTGAACTGCGACGGATGTCGCAGATCGGAAAGGGGCGCTACGTTCCCTTGCGGATCAAGCGGCCGGACGAAACGCGGATTGCCACGTTCGAGACGAGTTTCGAGGAATGCGCGCCGGGCCGCAACAGCGGAGCGAACGAGTGGAGCGCCTTCGGCGCGATCGGCAACATGGACTTCAACTGCATGGGCCGGGAACTGTGGGTCCGGTATCCGGTCTTCGATCTCGTCTTCCGGATCTACGACGGTGATCGTGAAATCTGGCCCGGCCAGTTGGAGAGTTTTCGACTGGGGTTGGTCGAAAATCGCATGCCGGGCATCTGGGGCGGCTGGCAGCACGAGGGACTCTTCTATAAGGTCTCGGTGATGACCGTTCCCGGCGGGGAACTGGGGAACTTCGACCTCTACAAGCTCCAAGTGCAAAACCCGGGAAAGGAGCCCAAACGCAGCAAGCTGGTGACCGGCGTCGACGGCCCGCCTGACATGCGATGGGACGAGGGCGTCGTCCGCGGGCTCGGCAAGGCGCCGTCCGCCATTGCCGACGCGCCGTCGAACAGCCGCCTGGTACTCCGCAATTCGGGGCTGTGCGACAAACGGGCCAAGGCATACGCCACCGGCCCCGGGCCGGGCAAGACCGAGCCGGCCATCGCCAGCTACCGCCTGGGCCTCGACGGCGTGCCGGTCGTGTATCGATTCCAGGCCGCGAAGGACAAGAAATACTGCGTCTATCTGGCTGCCACGCCGCACATCGGCGGGCATCATCTCCAATCGCCCAAAGAGCCGGGCGACCTGGTCTTCGAGTACCGTGTCGAAGGCTGCCCGGCCAAGACGCTCGACTGGATCGAGTGGATTAAGGCCAAGAGCCAGCCGCTTTGCGTCGGCTTCGACGAGGCGTGCGACGCAAACGGCGATGGCTACATCGAAGTATCCTCGGGCGTGGCCGCCGCCTCGCGAATCCGCCACACTCGCCTCAGTGCGATCTACGTCTTCCCGGCCGGGACGCGCGTTGAGAAACTGGAGGACGTCTACAGCGGGGCGATGAACCGCAAATGTGTGTTCCACATCAACGCGGGCGCGACGCCGGAGCAGGGACCGGCGAATCAGGACTACGATGCGAGCGATCTCTGTCTGGCCCGGCTCAAGCTTTCGTATGGGCAGGAAATCGCACCGGGGGAGACCAAGACCTGGTGGCTCCGCGTGCCGGCGATCCACCGCCGCGAGCCCGTGAGCATGGGATACATCGCCCACGCCTTCCGCGACGTACTGCCCGGCGAGGCCGTGCCGCCGTATCCCGAGTCGGCGGTCCGTGCCCTTCAATCGGCCGACGCCGCGGTGTTCGAGACCCGCTTCCGTATTTTCTGGGACGATTTCTTCGCCAAGGCCGCCCGCTTCGAGGTGCCCGATCGCGTGCTCAATGACATCTATCTATCACGGCTGGCTACCCGGGC
>CAZFKF010000532.1:0-4591 GCA_964518805.1 uncultured Planctomycetaceae bacterium
GTTACCGCGACGTTTTAGCAAACACGATACCATCGGAAGCGAATACCGGCCACCAAAGCGCAAATAGCCGTATCAGTTGGACTTATAGGGATGAATAGGGCTTCTCGTGCTGGTCGGAAAGCGAGCCGTCTGCACAATGTGTGTGCATGCCCTGAGCGGTTCGCAAGCAACAGAAGTGAGTTGGTATACACTGTTGGTTATTGGCTAGCAACTCATAAGTGTTATTTTTCAGGGTGGAGAGTGGGCGGCAAATTGCCCTTTATTCCCCCATGTTTGTAGGGATAGATGGCCGCCTGCGAGATGTCTGAATCCCTTGCCTCCATCGGTTCGTACTGCCCGAGCCAAGACGGTATCGGCTAGAATGACCGCCATGGGCCCTCGGGCGATAAGGACCTCGACGTCGGCGATCTGCCCGTTTGCCGAAGGGCTTCGTCATGACGGTGATTCTCGGTCACTTCATCCAGACGTTGCGGGATAGCGGCCTGCTGACCGCCCAGGAGATCGACGCATTCCTGGATGGCTTGCCAGCGGAGGAACGCCCCCAGACCAGCGAAGAAATGGCCAAGCTGCTGGTCCGACGCCACAAGCTCACCAAGTTTCAAGCTCAGGCGATCTATCAGAAGAAGACCCGAGGGCTCGTCGTCGGCAACTACGTGGTTCTGGATCGACTTGGCAAAGGAGGCATGGGGCAAGTCTACAGGGCTCAGCACCGGCGAATGAAACGTGTGGTGGCGCTCAAAGTGCTTCCCTCATCCGCGAGGAAGTCCCGAGAGGCAGTTCAGCGGTTCCAAAGGGAAGTCGAGGCGGCTGCCAAGCTTTCCCACCCTCATATCGTGACCGCGTTCGACGCCGACGAGACCGAAGGCGTGCACTTTCTCGTGATGGAGTGCGTTGATGGCCCGGACCTCGCCTCGTTGGTCAAGGAAAGGGGGCCGCTGCCGCCTTCGAAGGCAGCCGATTATGTCCTCCAAGCCGCCAAGGGGCTGGAGTACGCCCACCGGCAAGGAATCGTCCACCGCGACATCAAGCCGTCGAACCTTCTTCTGGACCACACGGGTACGGTGAAGATACTTGACATGGGGCTGGCTCGAGTCGAGGAGGCGATACGCGGTGAGAAAGACAATGCGGACGAGGCGTTGACCGGAAGCGGCGAGATCATGGGGACGTTGGACTATATGTCTCCGGAGCAGGCATTCGACACGAAGACTGCCGACGCACGGTCAGACATCTATAGCCTGGGATGCACGCTCTATGCCCTGATCGTTGGCCGACCTCCCTATTCAGGCGATACGGTGGCAAGGAAGATCATCGCCCACCGGGAGCAGGCGATTCCGTCTCTTCGCGGACTGGCCAGAGGCGTTCCCGAATCGCTGGATGCCGTCTTCCAGAGAATGGTTGCAAAGAGACCGGAAGACCGCCAACCGTCGATGACGGAGGTAATTGCCGATTTGCAGAGATGCGTCATCGGCAGTGAGGAGAGCGCTCACCAGAATCTGGTCAGTCCGATTGCCTACGATGAGACGGTGAGCTTTCACAAAGACAATCTCACCGACACCCAGCCCGGGCCTCCGCCGTTACCTCCGCTCGATGAACTCTCGCTTGAAGAGCCAGTTCATATCACCGAGTGGCTGGTTCCCCCACGCAGCCGCAACACCCTGAGGAGAATCCGTGAACGGTGGAAGACCGTGACAGGCGTCGTGGCCGTGGGCGCCTTGCTTGCAGTGCTCGTGATCGCAATGTTCAGGATGAAGGCGCCGAAGGGAACGCCGATTGCAGAGGATTTCACCATGCGAGCAGGCGACACGGTGACAATCCATGCGAAGCCAGAGTTGAAGCCGGACATCCTCAGTGCTCAGAGGGTGGAACCTCATTCCACAACTGCCTCCGAGCCATTCCCCGCTGCTTCACTTGAAAAGCAAGTTGAACGAAGTCAACCTGCCGTCACCCCCGCATCCGAATCACCGTTGCTCCCTCCGGGCACGCCACCGGAAACTCGCATGCCCTTCCCAAATGTCGCCAAGGAGAAGGCGTCTCCCAATCGCCGCTCGACCACGCAGTCCGTCTTTGGGGAGCCAAACGAATCAGTCGCCGGCAGCGACTACGATGCGTATGTCATTGCCAGGCCCGTAAACTGGATCATCAAAACCGACCCGGAGACAACGATCCGAAACCACGCCGTTCCTTTGACGGGCGAGCAGCGGCGCGCCATTTCGGCGCGCGACAGACAGACACTTTCCGCCGGCACCTACCATCTCTTCCGGATTCCCAATCGAGGTCCAACAACGGTCGAATGGACCGGCTATGCCAAGGGAAATGCCCAGGTGTGGCTAAGCCAGTGGACCGGTTCGGGGTTTGTCCCCACGGATCTGCGGAACGCGGCCTCCCTGGACACGTACCGCATCAGCATCGATCGCCCCGCATCCGAAAGGTACTTGTACGTTATGGTCAATTGCACCAGCGGGCAAGTCTTCACCGACAATCTGAGCTACCGATCTTCTGCAGTAAGGACGATCGTTCGCTGAGCGATGTCAGCCATACTCGACCGCCATCGAGACGGCCGTTCCCCGGAATCGTTCATGAGAGAACAGGCGAAACCGAGGACGCGCGAGAGGCGAACAGCAGTTCCGCAAGTCGGGCGGCCTTCCGGCAATAGCTGATTCTCAGCCTTGGCTTGAAGGGCAGGCACGAAAGTCGGGGCGGATTCGCATTCGTTCTCCCTGTTGCACCCGCCGGCTAATGGGATATAGTTACCTTGATCAGAAGGGAGCCGCCGTGAAACCGCGATTCCAACGCACGGCCGAGGAACGCTAGACGCGCTCCCGCGCCGTCCGCCGGAGGATGGTCTACGTGCCTCCGGCCATGGAGCAAACGGTTCGCGGCTTTGGCGGGCACCAAACGCGGAAGCACGCCGGCCGTCTCGCGCACTGCCCGCTCGTCGTGCGGTAACAGGGACTTGAGAGCGATCTCCTCGCGGGTTCCCACTCGTCAACGACTGCTGTCCCGGAGATTCCCCCCACCGGCCTCCAATTGCGGAACTGCCGAGCACTCCGAGGGCAGCGTGACTTCGGCCATGCGATGTGGTAAGCTCATGTCACGCTGCGGGCGTTCCTTGGGCCAAGTGCAGTAGACACCCTCCGCGGCGATTGCGGACCTGGAGGATAATGAGCATGCCAAAAACGAAAGTAGTGCGACGAGAATTCCTGAAGTCGGCGGCCCGGGCGGGCGCGGTCTTAACCCTGCCCACGATGGTGCCGGCGACCGTGCTGGGCAAGGACGGCGCCGTGCCGCCGAGCGAAAAGATCCTTGTGGGAGGCATCGGCATCCAGGGCCGCGGGATGTCCGACCTCCAGTGGATCATGGGCGAGCCCGACGTCAAGTTCCTCGCCATCTGCGACCTCCAGAAGAAGCAGCGCCTGGTGGTGAAAAACCACGTCGACACGCAGTACGGCAACAAGGACTGCGCGATGTATCCCGAGATCCGCGCCTTTCTGGCCGAACGGACCGACCTGGACGCCGTGCTCATCGCCACGGGCGACCGCTGGCACGCGATGGCGTCGATCCTGGCGATGCGCGCCGGCAAGGACGTCTACACCGAAAAGCCGTCGTGCATGACGATCGCCGAAGGCCGGGCCGTGGTCGAGACGGCCGCGCGCTATGGCCGGGTCTACCAGACCGGCACGCAGCGGTTGAGCGAGGCCAACCACGTCTTCGCCATCGAGATGGCCCGCACTGGCCGGCTGGGCAAGATCCACACCGCTTACGCGCACATCGCCCCGTGGGACGCCGCCGAAATGCGCTACGACTGGCTGCCGGCCGCTCCGGCGCCGTCCAAGGAGGATGTGGACTGGGACGCCTGGCTCGGACCGTGCCCCTGGCGACCCTACAACCCGAGCTACGTGGCCGGCGGCTGGCGGGGCTTCTATGACTTCCACACCAGTTGCATCGGCGAATGGGGCGCGCACACCTTCGCCCAGGCCCAGGCCGGCTTGGACTGCGGCGAGACCTCGCCCGTCGCGTATGAATACGTCAAGAACGATAGCGGCGACGGCATGGTTACCCATTTCGCCAACGGCGTGAAGATGATCCTCTCGCGCGGCGACAAGTACTGGCACGGTTCGTGCGGCGAGCGGTTCGACGGCGACGAGGGCTGGGCCGCCGCGGCCGACGGCTACGCCAAGCCCGACGTCTCGTCGCCGGCCCTGCTGGGCCAGTTCAAGAACGTGGTCGGCGACTACGTCGCCCGCACCGGCCGCGCGCTGAACCACATGCGAAACTTCCTCGACTGCGTCAAGAGCCGGCAGCCCACCGTGGCCAACCCCGCCGTGATGCACCACTCGATGACCACGGTTCACGCCGCCAATATCTGCATGTGGCTCAAGCGGGACCTCAAGTACGACCCGGTTAAGGAGGAATTCATCGGCGACGACGAGGCCAACCGTTTCCGCTCCCGAGCGATGCGCGAACCGTACGTCTACTAAGGATTGATACCGCAGGGTGGGTCAATCGCAGCGCAGACCCTTTTCGGATAATTCGCTCTGCTTCCGGTGGGACTGCGCGTCGCTACGAAAACCGTCGCATCCTGCGAGAAGGC
>CAZFKF010000533.1:0-4589 GCA_964518805.1 uncultured Planctomycetaceae bacterium
CTTCGATGGGCCTGACGTCGCCAAACATCGCCCAAGCGTCAGCCAGCGCCAGGCCAGGCACGGTTCTGAGCGTGTCCGGAGCCCAGTCGGCGATCGAGATCGGACACCTGCTGGGCCTTGGCCACCGCGACGCGGGAGTGACGGAAGGCATCCTCCCCGCTGGCGACCGCCGCCTGGGGGCGAGCGAGCCTCAAAGCCAGCCCACCGCCGCCGCCATCGATCAACTGCTGGCCAACGAGGCCAGCGGCAGTCACCGCACGATCCTCGCGGATCTGGGTGCTCAACGATTTGCCGCGATTGGGGCCGCGATCGCCAGCCCCACGCGTGCAACTTTGCGCAACGCGATCGACGCAGCCTTCGACGACGACAATGCCGAAATCAGCGACTTGCGAATATAGGCTCGCGTCGTCTAAAAGACCTTGACTGTGCGGATTCCTCGGGCCGAAAGCTCCTGATCACTGAGCATCACCACCTTTACCCCACGGCCGCCACCGGGCAGAAACTCGTTCGAAACGCGCCCTGCACGAACGGAGGGGCAAAGATCGGGTCGGTGATTGTTTCGCAGTAGGCTTGGTGGTCGGGGTGCGAGGGGGCGGCGATGTTTTCAGCATGGAACACGGCGTCGGGGTGCCACATGCGGCGGAAGAGGCCGAAGTCGACGCGGTCGGCCGCAAAGCGGCGGCCGAGGTCCACGAAGTTGGGCATCTCGCGCCAGTTGGTGGCGCGGACGACGAAGTTGAACTGCAGGTCGGTCACGGCGCCGTGGAGACGCTGGTGACGGGCGAACTGGAGGGATTCGATCAGGTGGTCCCAGGAGGCGCCGCAGCGAACCCGCTCGTACGTCTCGCGCGTGGCCGCGTCGATCGAGATCCATAGGCTGCGGATGTTGCGGTGGATCTTCTGAAGAGTTGGCCAATACGTGGTAAGGAGCTGGCGGTTGGTGAACAGTCGGATCGTCGGCTGTACGCGGCCCTCCAGGTCCAGTTCCTGGAGGAAGCGGCGGTACATGGGGCTGGCCAGCGGATCGCCGGCCGTCTGGAACGTGCTGATGGCCGAGGTGGGAAAGAATGCGGCGGCGAAGCTTCGCAGCTCGGCCTCGCGCAGGGCGCGGTCCGCGGGGTCGGTATACGGCTCGCCGGGGTGAAGATAGCAGGTCCAGCAGCGGAGATTACAGACCGAGTCGGTGCCGAAGTTCACCACGAACGGCCCTCGCTGCATCACGGGCTGACAGGAATCGTCCGGCGTGTCGCGAAGGTCGCGATCAATCCACCTGGGGCAGCCGCGGCAGAAGCGGAAGCTGCCGTCGAGGATCGAGCGGCGGAGGACCTGGAACGGTTCGCAGTTCCAGATCGCCCAGGGGTCGGGAAGGCTCGACCAGTTGACATGGCACTCCTCGGCAAGCCAGAGCCGGCAGCACGGGCTGGCATGGAGGTGGCAAACATCGAGGCAATCGAAGGGCGCACGGCAGAACATGTTTCGCTCCTGGGGATTAGGGACTGGGGATTGGGGATTAGGAAACAGCGATCGTTGTCAGAGAAACCTATGGCCCCTAATCCCTAATCCCCAATCCCCAATCCCCAATCCCCAATCCCTTCCTCTCCTCAAAGCACTTTTTCAAGTTTCGGACACAGCACCGGGATGCCGGCGCCTTGCCGGATCGCCTGGGCCTGGTGGGGATCGGATTCGATGAATAGGCCAACGCTGGCGGCCTGAATGGCGTCCACCTTGCGGGCGATGACATTGGCCGGGTAGCCGGCGTCGCGCTCGGCACGCGTGGCCCACGGTCCCATGACCAACCGCTGCCAACGGATGCCCGAACGGCGAAGCCAGGCCTCGGTCTCGGCCCGGTACCGTTCGAGGCGGGCCGTGGCGATTAAGGGCACCGGCAGGCGGTCCGGGCGGTGCAAGGGGAGCATCGTGCGCATCGCGGCCAGGTACCGCGGACCGTCGTCGTCCTCTTCGGCCGTGAAGTCGCGGCAGAGGATGCCGTCCAGGTCGGTGCCCGTGCCGCTGTGATAGGTCGGGTCGAGATGGACCGTGTTGAACAGATTCCACTCCAGATAATGCGGACCCGCGTACGAGCAGGCGGCGAAGTCCAAGAGGCCCAGCGTCTGCGGGTGGGCGTAGATCGCCGCGGTGAGGATCTTTGCTGTGGGCCAGCCACACGGCGCCTTGTTCCAGGAGGTCGTGCATCGCCTTAACTCCCTACCGGTGGGGATCACACCGTGCTCAGCGTGCAGCCGTCGTCGGCAACCACCCGCCACCGCTTGTTGGCGCCCGATTCGATCGCGACCAGGAGGATCGAATCGCCGGCGTCGTTCAGCGTCACGGTGTTGTTGCCCGTCTGGTTCACCCCCGTGGCGCAGGTGATCACGCAGTCGCCGCCGTCGGTCTTCATGGCCAGGCTGAGCATCTGGCCGGCATAGGACGGGGCGGCCAGGGTCCGCGTCTCCGCCCCGGCCGTGACGATCGAACAGTGGCCGCTCTCGGTCACCGGGATGGCCCCGGCGTTGCCCGGATCGTCCAGGGCGTTGGACACCTCGTTGTGGATCGTATTGCGGCGCCGCTGACGAAGTTCCTAGCGTCCGCCGTGAAGAACGACGAGTTGTCAATGAAGGTCGCCCAGAACACGTCATTGATCTTGAGCCCGGAGCCCCGCCCCAACTTGCGGGGCACCGTGGTGATCGCCCCCAGATCGTCGTTGATGATCTCCCGGCGGTCGATCGAGAGGATCAAGCCGTAGGTGTCGGCCTTGTTGGTGTAGCTTTCCTGTCCCAGGTCCCCGTGCTTGATCTCGCCTCCCGGGGCCACCCGCTCGTACTAGTCCTTGCCGATCAGGCGGTAGCTGGTCACAGTCTTGAAATCGCTGACGTTGCGCACCGCGCAGATATTGCGCCAGGTCCGCTCCACCGAGAAGAAGCCTTCCAGGAGGAACTTGTTGGCCACGTTGGAGAGGATGCCGCCGACGTCGATCGTCGAGAACGCCCCCTCCAGTTGGGGCCGGAAGGCGAATCGCATCACGGCCCGCGCGTCGCGGAAGTTGCGCCCCGTGTAGCCGTTGGCCCAGGCGGCCTCCAAGAGCAACTCCTGCAATCCGATCGAGCCGCGGTAGCGGCGATGCTGATTGGAAACGATTGACCGCACTAGCTCACTTGAGATTGTGCCCGTAGTTCAGAGGGGGGCTGTTTCGTCAAGAATGGTTGACTGAGTAGGGGTTGGGCCGTTACAACAGGGGGCATCTGCAAGCGGCATCTGTAAGAAGTCTGTGTAAGGAATCGGCCTCGCACGCCGGTTGTACTTTGGGATTTCTCGCAACCGGACTCATGCAACGTCGAGGCGGGTCGTGGTCAACGACGAGAGTCTGACTGTGGCCGACATGGCGAGGCTTGGCAAGCTTTTCGAAGAGCACCGGCCGCGGCTACTGCGTATGGTGCAGCGGCGGATCGACCAGTCGTTGGCGAAACGCGTTGACCCCGAAGACATCCTGTCCGAAGCGTTCCTCGACGCTCGCAGGAAGTGGAACACCTTCAGTGGGGTTCAAGAGACCACTCGATACGCATGGTTGTACCGGATCGTATGGGATCGGCTCATCGAAACTTGGCGGCGCGAGACCCGCGCGAAACGCGACCCTCGCCAAGAGATGCCTTGGCCTGAGCATTCCAGTATGCAGCTCCGACTCGGGATCGTGGCTGCCGACACTAGTCCGAGCCAAGAAGGAGAACGGGAAGAGTTGCGCCATGAACTGCACCGGACGATGGAGTGTCTGTCCAGCGGCGATCAGGAAATCCTCTGGATGCGCGACTTCGATCGACTCTCGTTTCGCGACATCGCGTCAGTGTTGGGAGTAACCGAGAACGCAACGACAGTCCGTTACACGCGGGCGTTTCGCCGGCTCAAGGACCTCTGGCAACGGCTTCATCAGAAAGATATGCCCCATGACCAGTCCGACTGATCCTCTCAGTGAACTTGACCGGGTCCTTGCCCAGTTTTTTCGTGAATTGGACAGTGCGTCGCAGCCGGAGGACCTCCTTCGTGAGTTCTGCCGGCGATATCCGCAACATGCCGAGGAGTTTCGCGGCGTGCTCAAGATTCGGCCGGCGCTGAGAGGTACCGACGAACATGATCAAGAAGAATTCCCCCGGTGCCTCGGCGATTTCCACATTGTGCGGCGGATCGACTCGGGCGGCATGGGCGACATCTACGAGGCGATCCAAGAGCCGCTCAAGCGGCGGGTTGTGGTCAAGACGATCCGCCGAGAGCTGGTTTCGCCAAATGCTCGCGAGCGTTTCCTCCGCGAGCAGGAAGTCCTCGCCAAGCTGCACGAGAGCCACATCGTCCCGGTGTTTGCCGCTGGCGAGGACAACAAAGTCCAGTACTTCGCCATGCCATATATCGAAGGGGCGACGTTGAAGAGTCTTGTCCATACGGCAGTGCATTCGACAACCGCTCGTGCCGGCAGCCGCACGCCGCCGCTTGGCGAGTTGGCCAAGTTCGTCGTGGAACGCACCGTATCGGCGAAGAAAGAGGAAACGGAGTAACAAATCAGCCGTCTGAAGTTGGTATTGGGGAATTTCGGGGTGGTGTGCTAT
>CAZFKF010000534.1:0-4588 GCA_964518805.1 uncultured Planctomycetaceae bacterium
CGGAGCACCTCCGCACCTACCGCACCGACGAACGCCGCGACCGCGCCGCCGCCCAGCATTCTCGCCGCGCCCATCGCCGCGCCGCCCGGCCGGCTACCCGCTAACGGTCTCTCCTCCCCGCTGGCCCTGCTGTGCGCTCACGTTTTCTGTGGTACCCAGACTATGCCACGCATTGCGGGAGTTCGAGCGGACACACGAACGATGTGACGTATTCGCCTGGCGGCCGGGATTCGACTCCATGGACCGAGAAGTAACACGCGGTGTCCGCCACGGCGAACGACTGACACTCAGCAAGGTAGGCCAGAAAATACGGCAGATGGGCCATCACACGGCGAACGCGGCCACGGCTTACGAATCGGGTTAACTGTGCCATACGTGCGAACCATCGCCGTGGAACGTATCTGAGTCGAGTGATTGAAATGCCATCCGACACGGAATGATTGCGGAGGCGGACAACCAGGTCCGTCAACCGCAGTGCATGTTCCGGGCCGGAGCACAGATGGAAGATTCGGCCGATGGAATCGGGTTGTGTGGCGGAGATGTGGATAGCGCGGGCGACGTAATCGACGGGGATGATGTCGAGGGTGGCATCTCCGAGGTCGGGCAAGAAGCCCCAAGTCCGCTTCCCCGTTAAGAAGTCGCAGAGGTAGTAGAAGACCTGTTTGTGCAGTATCTTGCCGTTGTCGCTGCGGCCGACGACCATGCTGGGGCGATGGATCGTTAGCGGCAGTCCGGTGGCAAGTTCCTCAAGAAGGTAGTCTTCGGTTTCCGCCTTGGCTTGCTCGTAATTGTTGTGGAATTCGCGCGGCTCAGTGAGCGGGCGTTCGGGGATCAGGCCTTGCATGCGGCCGGCAACACCGATCGTGGTCACAGCGTCGAATTTCTGGAATTGGCCGCACTCCTGACATGTCCGAGCGAGGGCCACGAGATGTCGGGCGGGATCAAGGGCATTGCGTCTCGCCTCGTCTAGGGACTGGTTCAGTTTCACATTGCCCGCGCAGTGAATGATGTGCGTCACCTCACGGCTCAACCGCTCGTAAGTCTCGGCGTCTAATCCGAGCCTCGGCCGACACAGGTCTCCGGCGATAGCCGTTAGGCGTCCCCGAATTCGGCGAATTCGGTTGTCATCGGCGGACATTTCCCAATATGCATGCAACTCGGCCATGCGCGCGCGGAGGTGCTCAGCCGACTGGGCCCGAAGGATCAACCTCACCTGAAAATCGGTGTTTTCGAGGAAGAGCCGTGTCACCTCGCTACCGATCACGCCGGTCGCGCCGGTAATCAGGACGCAGTGCATGAAACGCCTATTCCGGGAACGTCCTGCAGCGTGGGCTGACAGTAGAGTTCCTCGATGAGTTGAGAATACGTAACCGCAATACGATCGCGGCGCAGCTTGAGTGTTGGAGTCATCTCGCCCCGTTCCAGGCTCAATGGGGCTGGGAGGATCGCGAAGGCCCGAATCCGTTCGTGCGAGGCCAGGCCGGTGCCCAGGGATTCGATTTCCGTTTGGACGACCTCTCGCACCTCGCGCATGACCGCCAGTTTTTCCACGGAGTCGGGAAGGGACACGCCGGTTCCGGCAAATCGGCGTTCTAGCGCCTCACGGCGCACGACGATCAGGCCGGTCAAGTACTTCCGGCCATTGCCGATCACCACGACCTGCTCGATGTAGGGGCTTTGCGCGTAGACCGCTTCAATCCGCGCCGGGGAGATGCGGCGGCCGGTGGAGGTCTTGATGATTTCCGCCTTGCGGCCCGTGAGAAACAGGAAGCCGTCGGCATCGCAGTATCCAATGTCCCCGGTACGGTAGTAGCCTTCCGGGGTGAAGCAGTCTTCGCCCGGTTCGCCGCCTTCGTAGCCCCGGAACACGCCTGGTCCGCGCACGAGGATCTCGCCATCCTCGGCGAACCGGATCTCATTCTCCGTCAACGGTTTGCCGACGGAGCCAAAGCGGCAACATTCGGGTGTATTGGCGGCCATTGGCACCGCGTTTTCGCTGACGCCGTACGCTTCCAATACAGGAAGCCGCAGGGCGTCGAAGAATTCGAGAATCCGGACCGCAGTCGGGGCCGAGCCGGTGATCATGAAGCTCATGCGATGGCCAACCAAGCGGCGAATCCTGCTCAGGATATGCCGGTCCAGCAGCTGATAGCGAAGCCGGAGCCCCAGCGATGGCTCGCTGCCTGCACGATGGCATCGGCGGTAGGCCTGGCCCGTCTGGAATGCACTGCGAATCCGATCGCCAATCCAGCGGGGCACTTTGGCGACTCGCTCCTGAATTCCCTCGTAGAACCGTTCGTAGAATCGCGGCACGCCCACGAACACCGAAGGCTGCACTTCGGTCAGGCACGCCATGATGTCCCGCGGGTCTTCGACGAAGTAAGTCTGGGCCCCGCAGAGAATGCCCGTCAAGTTCATCATCCGCTGGAAGAGGTGGGCCATCGGAAGCCAGCAGAGGACTCTGGTGCCAGGACCGATATCGGGGAACGCACCGAGAATACTGCGGCAAGCCACGAGGAGCTGACGGTGACTGTACGGAATGGCCTTGGGCTGGCCTGTCGTCCCCGACGTGTAGATCAGCGTGGCTGGATCGTCGGTCGACACCTGATGGTCTCCAGGTAGAATCCCGAGGGGGTCTACAGCAAGGAGGTCCCTCCAAAGACTCTGCTTCGGATGAACCGCTTTCTCTGTTTCGTGTAGAGTGACAAGGAAACGGAACGATTTTCGAAGGCCTTCGGGGACCTTTGCCAAATGCCGCTCGTCGTCCACGACCAAGCAACGGGCCGAACAGTGGCCGAGCATGTGCTCCACTTGTTCCTGCGACGCATGCGGATCCACTCCTACGACGACTGCTCCCGCCTTCAAGCTCGCGAGCTCCGCGACTTGCCACTCCGGGCAAGTGCGGGCGAGGATCGCCACCCGATCGCCCGGCAGTAGTCCGAGTTTGCCGAAGCCGGCGGAGACCCTACGGACCTGTTCATGCAGCGAGGACCAGTCGGTGGTCCGCCACCGGCCGGGCGCGGTCCGGTGGTAACAAGCTGGGTCGCGCGGATTCCGTCCGGCACGTCGAAGGAGGAGTTCCGGCAGGGTCTCTGGGAATGGCTCGATGTTCATCTCGCGACTTCTTCCAACGCCGCTGGCGACGGTTCCGGGGCCGCTCGATGTGCTGGAGCGTGGCGGGTGATGCGGAGATCCGCCGGGCTCAGTTCCAGCCATTCAAGCGATCGTCTTACGTGTCGTCCCAGGAAGACCTGGTGGCGGATCATCCAGTCGACCGCAGGCGCGATGAATCGCCAGTACCATCGGCTGGCTTTTCCCTCGCGAATCAGATTGCTGAACTCCGGGGCGTACGGGTTGTAGCCCAGCTTCTCCAGGTCGGAATACATCAGCAGCCAATTGAGGTGGCAATTGCTGTGCACGGGGTTGGCATGTCGGCGTTTGGACACCAGTCCAAGTTCCACGACCGCCTTCATCGTCTCTTCCTGGCTGTAGCGCCAAGCGTGGAAAGGCGCGAGGTAACGGGGGAATGATGTCCCCACGGGATAACGCAAGGGATTCCAGAATTGGGCAAGCTCCGGCTCCGTGAAGATACCCGAATCGCGGATCTCCGGCGGTGTCCAGTCCGTTTCGGCGATGATCTCGCGGGAGAATTCATAGACCATCCGTTCAGGATCGGGCTGGCCGGGAGAGTAACCGGCCAGCACCACAGGAATGTCTTTTTCCATCGCCAATCGGAGTGAGTACCCTTCGTAGAGCGGGGCACACACATAGCAAACGGTGCGCACGGCCCCCCGCGAATCCTGGTTCTGCAAGAGAAACCGGAACAGTTTTCGGTAGAACGCCTGGGGGGGCGTATAAATGACGTGGGGCAGATCGAGGGCTTTCACGGTCCGGTGGATATTCTTCCACGCGATTTCCGTGATGTTGACGTCCATCGTAAACGCCAAGACGTTCAATCCGTGTTCGCGTTTGAGCTTGTAGAGAAGGTAGCAGCTGTCCTTTCCGCCGCTCAGATTGGCCAAGCAGTCGTACTGGCCGCGACCGCGGCAAGACTGGAGGGCGGTTTCTAGGTCATTCTCCCGATCTTGACGTAGCTGCTCCTCTGTCGCGGAATTGGCAGAAGTGTGGCTGCGGCAGAATGCGCACCGGCCCTCCCGATCGATGTCGGCTCCGGGAACGGCTGCTGGCAGCAGGCAATTCGTGCATCGCATGGCGGTACCCTCTTCAACCGAAACGTGTTCACCTGATGTCTTGTTTCAACGGATTTGGCACAGAACCTGGGGTCGGATTAAGCAACGGGCTCCTCGCTGGTCAATGGCAGCGTCGGTTGCCGAAGTTGTAGGTTCATCCCCTTGTCTCAGCGACGATCACAATCGTTTTGCCGACATCCCGATCGTCGTCCCTCCTCGTGTTACCCACTCCATAGCGGTGCCTCACGTACAGGTCGCTCGACGTCTCGTCTACTTTCAGTAGTACCTCGCGCTGAAGTCCGCGCCCAGTCTCGTGCAGCCGTAAGGGCGACTTGGGTCAATCACGCCTTGCGGATCTTCTCTCTGGCTTGGGTGACGTTCTTGGTGGCGTTTCGGGT
>CAZFKF010000535.1:0-4587 GCA_964518805.1 uncultured Planctomycetaceae bacterium
GAGCGGAGTTCACTCGGACTGGCGCCGTACGCCAATCGGCGCAACTTCGTCTACAACGTGGCAAACAAGCCGATTGAATACTGGTCGGCGGGGCTGCCCATCGTGTACAGCCTTAGGGAGGGTGCTCTCTATGACATCCTTTGTGAACACAACGTCGGTGTGACGTACACTTGTGGCGATCCAGATGACTTAACGAGTGTGCTCTGTCGCCTCGACGACGATCGGACGTCAATCGAGCCAATGCGGCGCAATGCCCTACGCCTATTTCGTGAACGCTATACGAGCGAGATCGTATTGAACAAGTACATCGCACACATCCAAGCCGTTGTCGAAACCCACCATGCAGCCGCTCCGCAAACATGATGGCAGCACCTTGCAGGATGCGCCCACTGCTTTCGACGTGCGCGACGTCGTCGACGTCCACTCTCACCAGAGCATGCGCGGGGATTATCGCGTCGACTGCGACGCTCGTTCCAAGTCGCAGTCGATGATCGGGGAATGGATGAAGCGAGCGGTGGACCTCGTCGCCGCCTCGCTTGGCCTGCTGGTGCTTATGCCATTGTTCCTCTTGATCGCTGCTTTGGTTCGAATGACTTCGCCGGGGCCCGTGTTTTATCGGGGACCGAGGACGGGGCGTTACGGAAAGCCATTCCGGATTTTCAAGTTCCGTTCCATGGTCCATGACGCAGACAGACTCGGCGGTACGACGACGGGAAAGAACGATCCGCGCGTGACGGCGGTCGGAAGCGTGTTGCGCAAGTACAAACTCGACGAGTTGCCGCAGTTGTTGAACGTGGTTCGGGGGGAAATGAGCCTGGTGGGACCGCGTCCGGAGGTGGCCGAGTACACCGACCGTTATACCGAGGAAGAACGCCTCATTTTGACCGTCCGGCCGGGAATTACGGACTATTCGTCGTTGGAATTCAACGACCTCCAGGAGGCCGTGGGCGAGGGAGACCCGGACGAGAACTTTCGCCGTCTCGTGTTGCCTCGGAAGAATGAACTGCGATTGAAGTACGTGCGGGAAAGGTCCTTCCTCGGAGACTTGAGGATTCTCCTCCGCACAGTCTGGGTTCTTGCCTCAAAGCCGCTTCGGAGGACGCGGTAATGGAGACAACGGAACTGGGAAGGACCGGCCAGAGAATTACTCGTGTGGGGTTCGGAGCGTGGCCTCTAGGAGGGCACGGTTGGGGGCCCGTAAATGAGGGCGACGGCCTGGCGGCGGTCCAACGCGCGGCGGAACTGGGGGTCGACTTCTTCGACACCGCAGACGTTTACGGTTTCGGGCGTTCGGAGGAGTTGCTTTCCAAGGCCCTCGGTGGGCGCCGCAATCAGGTAGTCATTGCAAGCAAGTTCGGCGTGCGATGGGACAGCGCGGGGCGCACCTCCAGGGACATGAGCCCTTCCTATCTCCGCAGTGCCTTGGCCGCCAGCCTGCGCCGTTTGAAGGTGGATTGTATTCCCCTGTACTACGTTCATTGGCCGGACGGCAAGACTCCCCTTGTGGAGACGATGGCCGAACTGGCTCGCGTGCGCGAAGAGGGAAAGATCCGCTGGATCGGGCTCTCGAATTTTTCCCCACAGGAGATACGGGAAGCATTGACGATTGTACGGGTCGAAGCGGTTCAAATCCAATTCAGTCTCGTGGACCGGCAAATCGCTGCCGAAGTGCTGCCACTTGCGAGACAAAAGGAGATCACTGTGGTAACATGGGGATCTCTCGCTCAGGGATTGCTCACCGGCAAGTATGACGCGAACTCGAAGTTCCAAGGCGACGACAGGCGTATCCAATGCGAGAACTTCGCTTCGGAGAAGTTGGCGAGGAACCTTGAAGTCGTTGAGAACCTCAAACGTATCTCGCGGACCCTGGGCAGGAGTCCCGCAGAATTTGCCATCCGTTGGCTGCTGGATACGCCCGGCGTAGGCTCGGTGTTGTTTGGCGCCAAGACCCCCGCTCAAGTCGAGCAAAACGTGTCGGCATTGGGATGGCGGCTTTCTCCAGAAGACTACCGTCTGCTAGATCAGGCGCACTCCGTTTCCCTTGAACAAGATCATCCGTCAACAACCTAGACAGGGAGGCCGTCCGTGGCTTCGGAATCTTTGAAGACGAGTAATTGCACCCGTGAAGGCCGAACGATGACGATCGGAAACGAAGCCAACACGCAGGTGCCTTCTACCAGCCGAGATGATAACGCGAATGGCAACGGCGCGCTGATCGGCAGCGACGAAACGGATCACCGGCAGATCTGTCGCGGGAATGAGAAATATCGCACCCTTCTCGACTTCTATGCCCGGATGTTTCTCATCCGGATTGTTGAGGAGCGGATTGGCGAAATGGTGGAGGCCAAAGAGGTGCATTGCCCCTGCCACTTGTATATAGGCCAGGAGGCAATCGCGGTGGGGGTTTGCGCGGCGTTGGGCTTCCGAGACACCGTTTGGGGGACTCATCGGTCCCACGGCCACTACCTCGCACAGGGCGGCAGCCTGTTGGGCCTGTTGGCAGAAGTGCTCGGTCGCGTCGATGGTTGCGCCCAAGGGCGGGGCGGTTCGATGCATCTGATTGCGCCGGAGCAGGGAATACTTGGAACGGTCCCCATCGTTGCGGCGACGATCCCGCTGGCGGTGGGCGCCGCGTTGGCGTCGAAACTAAGGAACGACGAGGCGGTCGCCGTGGCCTTCTTCGGCGACGGTTCCACCGAGGAGGGCCATTTCCACGAATCAGTGAATTTGGCTGCCGTTTACAAACTGCCGGTGGTCTTCGTCTGCGAGAATAACTTCTATGCCAGCCATTTGCACCTGTCCGAGAGGCGGCCGGCCGATAATCTGCACAAGATGGCCAGCATCTACGAAATCCCCGGCGTCCGCTTGGACGGAAACGATGTTGTGGAAGTCCATGAAGCTGCGCTTCGAGCCGTGGAACGGGCTCGCTTGGGTGGAGGCCCGTCCTTGCTCGAATGCCGCACCTACCGTTGGCGAGGGCACGTCGGGCCACGGTGGGACATGGATGTAGGAGTCAAACGGCGCGATGAATTGGGCGAGTGGATGCCGAGATGCCCCATTGGCACGGCAAGGCGCCGGCTGCTGGACGGCGGAATCCGCGACGAGCAGCTTGTTGAGATGGAAGACAGCGCTCGCAAATCCCTCGCGGAAGCCGAACGTCTCGCGCGGTCTTCCCCGATGCCGAAGGAATCCTCGCTCCTCGATCACGTCTTCTACACGAACGGAGAAGCATTACATGCGGCAATTGAGTTACGCCGAAGCGATTCGCGAAGCGCACCAGCAGCTTCTCGCCGATGATCCCCGGGTCTTCGTCTTCGGCCAAGGGCTCTGGAGCCCTTGGTACGTGGGCGGAAGCATGTCGAATCTGGAGGACGAGTTCGGGCGGGATCGCATTATTGATTGCCCGGTGTCCGAGAACGCCACGACGGGCGCTGCGGTTGGCGCTGCGCTGTCGGGGATGCGGCCCATCGTTGTCCACCCCCGCATGGACTTCATGGCCCTGGCGTTGGACCCAATCATTAACCAGGCATCCAACTGGTCCTACATGTTTGCCGGTCAGATCGGCGTGCCGATTGTGATTCGTGCGATCATCAACCGTGGGGGCGAGCAAGGCGCCCAACACTCTCAGGCCCTGCAGGCGTTCTTTTTGCACGTTCCCGGCATCAAGGTCGTCATGCCCGCCACTCCGGAGGACGCCAAGGGGCTTCTTGTCGCCGCCGTTCAAGATGGCAATCCGGTAATGTACATTGATGACCGCTGGCTCTATGAATCACAGGGGCATGTTCCCCAAGAGAAGTATGCAACGACGTTGGGCCAAGCGGCAGTTCGTCGGCGTGGCCGCGATGTCACGGTCGTTGCCAGTTCATACATGGTTCCCCTCGCCCTCGAAGCCGCCGAAATTCTTGAGGCTGAGGCAATTCAGGTCGAAGTACTGGACTTGCGGACCATTAAGCCTTGGGATAAGGAGGCCGTGGCCGAATCGGCAGCCAACACCGGTCGTCTCGTGGTTGCCGATGGAGGTTGGGCCACCGGTGGCGTTGCCTCGGAGATCGTAGCTGTTACTGTGGCCAAGGTGTTCCACCGCCTTCGAGCGGCACCGATTCGGGTGTGCCTGCCCGATGCCCCAGCGCCCACGAGTCGGTCGTTGGAGCGGGTCTACTACCCCAACGCGCGGACGATCGCCGAGGCCGCACGGGCCGCGATGATCGACGGTGCCCGCCCCCTCAACCCTTGTCCTACAGTCGAACTGCCTGGCCAAATCGTCTACCATTGACGAGGATGTTGGCCAATCGTTCTGTCTCTCAGGCAACGCCGCAGCAAAGGTTCCAGGAGGTCGCGGCAGGCGTCGATTCCTAGGCACGCGTACCGCGGATTTCCGATTGCCGGCGCGGGGCAACGAGCGGGCCGGTGGCCATCGGTTGCTCGGTAAGCGGTAATCGCGAGACACGGGCATAGTTGACGGCTCGGGTAGTCTGAGGGGGTGGGTCGATCTTTTCCACCCTCGTATCAGGAGGCCCGTCATGGCTCGACAGAGTTCCGGGGACAGTATACGCAACTCGTTTCGTCTTCCGATGATTCCGTATACTG
>CAZFKF010000536.1:0-4574 GCA_964518805.1 uncultured Planctomycetaceae bacterium
GATGGCAACGGCCCCTTCCTCCCGCGCTGCATCTCACGGGAGCCGAATGGGGTCTCTGCCACAGTATCCACGGAATTCACCGTCTATTAGGGCAGAAACCGCGTGCGAAGACAAGTGCCCCGGAGTCGCCGCTCGCGAGGATCGGCCCGCGCAGCCCAGAGACGAATCGGTAGGCGATGCTTCGGCATAACATGCGAGCCGAAGGCGTTATGTTGAAACACAACCTACGCGAGGGTGCCTCTTCGTTTTCGAGCAGCCTCTGAGCTCAGAGTCCCCAGACTAGGCGTCCAAAGAGAACCCTCCGGCCAGTTCCCCGGTCGGCATGGCATCGAAGACCGGGGCCGGAATCGTGGGGGCCGGCGGCGGGTTGCTGGGGGCAAATCCGGGCTGTTCGGCGCCGATCTGCACGCAGAGCCGATGCCAGGTTTCGCGTTCGATCTCCAGGATCCTCAGCGCGTCGGCCAGCTTGCGCTCGTCGCGGAGCATATTGCCTTCCATGAGGCTCCGCAAGATGAACGCGTAGATCGCTGCCACCCGCTTGACCAATTCCGGGTCCATGTCGCGTTTGAACCCCGCAAGGATTTCGCCGACGATCTCCTGCGCCCGAACCAGGGCCTCGGAAGCCTGCCGGTCTTCTTTGGCGGCCCAATGCTGCTGGGCTTTGTGGACGAAACGGATCGCGCCTTCGATCAGCATCAGATGCAGCTTCTGGGGCGGGGCGGTCATGACCTGGTCGGAAAGATAACGCTGGCGCGCTTCGTGGTTCATCCTTGGGTCCTTTCGGAAGTCGCGGGGATGGCGGGACGACTACTTGCTGGAACTCGACTTGTTGGCCGTATTGGAGATCATCGACTGGATGGAGTCGAGGATCGTCAGGTTGCTTTGCATTTTGGCAATCGCGGCCTCGCATTGCGCGAATTGCACCGTCAGCAGATCGCGCTGCTTGTCGAGCCGTGCGGTGAGTTCGTCGATCTTGGCCTGGTTGCGGTTGATCGTATCGGTGAGGGCCGTGTAGCGATGGGCCAAGAGCGACACGTCTTCCCCGCACATCTGCTCGATCAGGGTCGCCAACTTGGCGGCGAACCCCGTGTCGGCCGTGGCAAAGAACTTCCGCACGCCCTCCGGATCCTCGGCGAACTTGGCCTGCAGCGCATCGGTGTCGAGCGTCAAGGTGCCGTCGGTCCCCGTGTCGATGCCCAACTCTGCCAGGGTCTGCACCGAGCCGAGGCCGGAGAACCGTCGGGTCAAGAGACTTGCGAGTTCGGTTTCAAGCCGAAGCGCGGCGCCGTCGCCGAACAGGACCCCGCCCGTGTTCGTGGCGACGTTGTAGTCCGTGTCGGCGTTGAGCTCATTGCGGAACTTGTTGTAGTTATTGACCAGGGTTTGGACGGCGGCGACGACATCCGTATCGCTCTGCCCGACCGTCACGGTCACCGGCGTCGATGACGCCCGCTTGATGGCAAGCGTGACCCCGGGCAGGACTTCCTTGAATTGGTTCGTGCTCGACGCGATCAGGGTCGCCGCGCTGCTGCCGGTGGCTCCGACGGTCATCAGGGCGTCGCGCCCCTGGACGGTCTCGGTCAGATCCAGGCCGCTAATCCCCGAGGTGTCGATCACGAGGCGGCCGCTTCTGCCCGACTGTTTGCTGGTGAGCGAGAGGTGGTACGGCCGGCTCGATCCGTCGCTGTAGGTGGTTGCGGTGACGCCCGCGTTGGCGTTGTTGATGGCGCTGGCCAGGTCGGCGAGCGAATTGCTGTTACCGAGGGTGATCGTCTGCGTGATGGAGCCGTCGATCATGTTCGCCGAGGCCCCACCGTAATCGCCCTTCGTGGCCGTCTTGAGCAGGTGCAAGCCGGCGGCCGTGGAGGAATTCCCTTCGGTCACCGAGAACGTTCCACTCCCATGCTCCAAGTCAATCAAGAGAATGCCGTCGCCCGTGTCGTTGATCCGCGCCAGCACATTTCCGCTCTGTTGGTTGATCTGTCGGATCACTTCGCCGATGGTCTGGGCCTTGCTCTTCGAGAGGTCGATCTGGGTCTTGTTGCCGGCGCTGGTGGTGATGGTGAACGTGCCCAGAGCGACGCCCGCCCCGCCGTTCATGCCGCTCAGTGTCGTGCTCTCGGAGATCACCTGAAGGTGGAGATCACCGCTATTGATAAAGCCTTTGTCGGCGGTGCCGGCGATCTTCAGCGCGGCGGCCGTGCCCGACGCGTCGACGTCGGCCACGATCATCGGCCCGGCCGAACCGCCGGTGGTGTCGGTGAGCGAGATTCCGTTCTTGGCGCCGTTGACTGCGGCGGTGATGCCCGCGTTGGCGGCGTTGATCGCGTTGACCACGTCTTCGAGGGTTTCAGCCGCCGCGAGATCGACGTTTGTCGACACGCCGTTGCGATTGGTCAACTGCAATTGGCCGAGTTTGCCCAGGCCCCTGCCGCCGTTGAGGCTGGAAAGGAGGACGGTCTTCAGGCCGCCGGTGATCTGGCGGCCGGTGATGACGCCGTCGATCGCGCTGCCGTCCAATCCCAGGTCTGCGAGGGCCTTCGAGCCGTAGGGCGACGACAGGGAGAAGGAACTTTCGCCGGAGGTCAAATCGGTGACCACCAGGCGCTTCCCGTCGGCCGAAATCTCCGCCTTGAGTCTGCCGGGTTGCGCCGAGTTGATCACGTCGAGGATGTCTCCGATCGTGGTTTCCTGCTGGGGCTTCTCGCCGGTCGAGTCCAACATCGAGAAGTCGATCGAACCGGTCGTGCCGTCGCGAAGCGTATAGGAGATGTCGGGCAAAACGGTGAGCACGTTCACGCCTTTTCCGTCGTTCAGCCCGCTGAGCAGGGTGTCGGAGGTCAACCCCAGCAAATCGTCGCCGTCGACCACGGCTTCCGACGTGTTGATACCCGCCAGCCCGAGCGACGCCGCCGTCTTGCCGCGCCCGACCTCTTGGACCTTGAGGTTCGAGATCGACTGCCCGCTATTGTCCGTGAGGCGGATGCTGCCGCCCTGGGTGCTGGCCGTCACGCTGATCCCCGACGCGCTGTTGATGGCGTCGAGTACATCGTCGATCGACTGGGCGCTGGTAAGATCAATCTCCGCCGTGGCCCCGCTGCCGTCGGTGATGCGAATCTTGCCACGCTGAAAGCCTTGTCCGCCATGGAGCAGATCGAGGCTGAAGGAGCGCTCGACGTCGTCTCCAAAACGAAAGGTCATGCTTCCCCCGCCAAGCGCGGAGGTGTTGCTGGCCAGCCCCGAACTCGTGAATTGCTGCTGTTGGGCGGTCTGAAGAGGAGTGTACTGATAGGTGCCGATCGTGGGCGTGCCGGTCACGCTGGCCGCGAGCGCAGACGCATCGCTGCTGGTCACCTGCCGTTTCGTGTAAGCGTCGGCCTTGGCCAGGCTGTCCGAACCGTACCGCACGGCGAGCAGGTAGGCCGAGAGCGTCGTCACGGCGACCCGCTCGTTCTCCAGTGTCGTCGTGCGGCTGCTGAGCTGATCCACCGGCTTCTTGGCCAGTTCCATCAGCTTGTCGATGATCGTTCCGTAATCGATGCCGCTGATGATCCCAGTCGTGGTGGAAATGAGCCCTGCCATGGGAGTCCTCGGCGCGCAATAACAAACCCAGTTGGCCAATGCCACGTCTCGATAGACATCGGCCGGCAAACTGGGCAAGGATTAACAATTCCACGGCGCCAGTGGCGTTAAATCGGGGGAATGCAGAGAAGGCGAGGGAAAGAGAGGAAAGGGAGGGGATGAACGGCGAGTACTGAATACTGAAGTCGGAATGAAAGGCCGCGCGCGTTCAGCGGGGCGCATTTTGCTTTCAGCATTCGCCGCTTCTACGCAACAGCGCGATCCACCGGCGACAAACGCAGGCAGCAAAAAACGGTCCGCCCTCCCGAGAGAAGGCGGACCGCGAAGGTCTTTTCAGGCAGTCTCAAACGACTGTTATTGCAGCAGCGAAAGCACTTGCTGCGGGCTCTGGTTGGCCAGTTTCAACACGGTCAAGCCCGACTGCGAGAGGATTTGGGCTCGGGTCATGTTGGCCGTTTCCTGGGCGAAGTCGGCGTCGCGGATCGTGCTTTCCGCGTCCGTCAAGGCCTGCAACGTATCGTTCAACGTGGCGATGTTGGTGTCGAGGGTCGTCTTCTGGAAGGCACCCAACCGCCCACGCAACGTGCTCACGCTGGTGATGGCCTGAGCGACCACCTTGCCGGCGCCGATGACGTCGCCGGTGAGCGACTTCGCGCCGCCCGTCTTGAGATCGCTCAAGAGTCCGGCGGTCCCGCCCAGACGCGACGAATTCACGCTGCCGATGCCCAAGCGGCTCTGCTGGTTGGAGACGACGTCGGGCCCCAATTGGAACAAGGCGCCGCCGCCGGTCAACTGGAAGCTGAAGGCGGCGCCCGCCGTGAGGCTCGAAACCAGGTCGAAGCTCAAGTCCAAGGTCGCGGTGGCCAGGGAGACCTTCAGCCCGTCGGCCACGGTCTTCATGCCGTTGAGCCGCACGTTGGCGTCGGTGCCGGTGGTCCGCTGCGACACGGTCTGGGTTCCGTCGGTCGCCGTCGCATAGGTCGTGAACGTGC
>CAZFKF010000537.1:0-4572 GCA_964518805.1 uncultured Planctomycetaceae bacterium
CAGCGGCTCGTGTCCCGCCGAAGACGACAGAAGGACGGGAGGAGTCGGAGCCGACCACTGGAGACGATGACACATGAAAGGATCGCAAGTCATCATCGGCCGCGTCTACATCGCCCGTGTGTCGGGGAACCTCGTCCCGATCCGCGTCCTTCGCCGTTTCGAGCGGTTCCCGCCCGGGAGGCCGAACGGGCTGTACGCCTGGGAATGCAGGAACGAGCGGACCGGCCGGGCCGTGGTGGTGAAGTCGGCCCAACGGTTCCGCGGGGAGGTTGAGATAACGGCCTAGCTTCACGGCTCACCCACCCCCTCCAGAATTCCGAGGATTTTCGCAGCGTACCGATTGACAGCGCTACCGAATGGTATACAATAGCGTGGCAGTGGGAGCGATCCTTGACAACCTGAGCGTCGGCGGGCCTGAAAGCGTTCCCAGGAGTCGCGACCCGGCAGGCCCCTTGCGGTTCTTAGCCCTGTCTCAACCGCATAACAAATGCAGACAGACTCCGACTCCGGGAGTAACCGGGAGCGGTTGCCAGAGCGGCGTGAAACTGGCCGTCATCGCCGGGTGGACGTGATAACTACCCGGCCCGCAAGGCAATCCACGGGCACCGGCCCTTTCGATAGACTGGAGTGGATGGGAGCACGAGCGATGAAAAATCAGAGTTCGAGTTCGACCCTAACGGAGACGCTCAAAGCCGCGATCGAGGCACATGGCGGGACGTACCGGGCCGCGAAGGACTCCGGTGTCAGTTACCCAGTGCTCATCCGATTCGTGAACGGGACCCGGGATATCCGACTGGCCACGGTGGAGAGACTGGTGAAGGTGCTGGGGCTGGAACTGCGGCCGATCGAGGCGAAGGAAAAGGCCGGCGGAAAATCAAAGGGAGGCGGGCAGAGCAGAGGTAGACCGAGCACGAAGCCCAGCACAGCACGAAAGGACGGCCGCTGAACAAGCAACACGCAGGGCAAGGCGGGTGGAGAAGACACAGACAGGAGCAACGTTATGGCAAAACAAAAGCTTCCCGTTGGCATGGTGAAACGTGGCCGCGTCTATTGGGCTGACTTCGTGTACAAGGGGACGCGATACCGGCGGGCCCTCGCGGAGGACCTGGACACCGCGGCGGACATCCTCATCGAACTGCGGGCGAAGGCACGTAAGACGCCCTACGGCATGCTGGACAATGATTGCCAGGTCGATCGGATCAAAGACCAATGGATCCGACACCTTCGCCAGACGAAGAAGCCGGGGACGGTGCAGCGGTATGAATACAGCCTCGCAGCGATCCTGCCAGCGATGCCGCCGAAGGTCGATGGGATCACGATGGAAGTAGTTCTCGCCTACCGCCAGCGTCGGCTGGATGAGGGCGTGTCGCCGCGGACTGTCAATCATGACGTGGGCACGCTCTCGACCATGCTCAACTGGGCGTCGGGGAACTCGAAGAAGAACAGGCTTCCGGTGCCTCTGATCGCGACGAACCCGCTCCGGTGCCTGGAACGCCTCCAGCACGATCACCCTAAGGAAGGCCGGCCACTCGAACGGGATGAGGTCTCCCGGCTCCTGGAACGAAGCCCGAAGCACTGGAGCGAAATCTGGTACGCCTTCCTTGTGACCGGTATGCGGAAGAACGAACTTGCCTCACTGACCTTCGATGATATCGACTGGGCGGCCCGGGAAATCACCGTCCAGCGGGGCATTGCGAAGAATCATTGCCGCCGTAGGATACCCATCGACGACGGCTTGTGGGCAATCCTTTGCCGGCATCGGGACGGCCGCGGAGACCGAAAGCCGGGATGGGGTAAGACCGTTCAAATCACAGACCAGATTCAAGCCCGCTTCACCAAGGACCACGTTTTCACCAGCAGTCAGCACACGCCGCTATCCCACCGGAGCGGGTTGTATCACGCCTTCATGCGGTGCTGTAACCTCGCCGGCATCGAGACTCGCCGCATGGGCACCGATGGCCACGAGGTCGATCACGTGGACCTGCACAGCCTCCGGCGGAGCTACGCCACAGACTTGATCGAACGTGGGGCCGATCCCAAGACGGTTCAGGAACTACTCGGGCACAAGACGCTTGCCATGACGATGAACCTCTACGCCAAGATTCGGAGCGGGAGCAAGCGTCAAGCGGTGGCCCGGTTGTCCTGGGGAGCAGGTTCCCACAGCCCAGATGGCGTGATAGAATTTCCGGCCAAGCAAGCCGAAGGTTTATGTCACAAATTTCCCACAGTTAACCAAAAGTCGGAAGTCGGTTGACGTAAGTCCTTGCGGCATAAGGGCGAGAGTGGCGGAATTGGCAGACGCGCTGGACTTAGGATCCAGTCCCGCAAGGGGTATCGGTTCAAATCCGATCTCTCGCATCTTCAACCACCACAGTGATTTACGGCATCTTGTGACGACTGCTTCGGGGCCTTCTGACGGCCGATATTACCGCGAATGTTACCTTGATCCGGACCCCCGTGTTTCGCCCACAACTCGGCTGCCAGCTCGTCGGCGTCCAATTCCACGTAGTACGCCATTGTGGTCTGGATGGCGGCGTGACGCATGAGCCGTTGGAGCACGGGAGTCTTGACCCGCGATGCCCATCGGGTCCCGAATGCCCGGCGGAGGTCATGGGCGCTGGCGTACTTCCCTTCTGCCTTGTTGACCACCACGCCGGCCTTCTTGCCGATCTCCGAAACCACCATCCCCGCGTGTCGGGTTGCCCGCTGCTGCCCCCGCTGCCCGGGGAGTTGAAACACCAGCCCAACCCGCTCTGATTCTGGCGTCTGGAGAAGCCACTCGGCGAAGTCCGGCGTCATCGGCAGTAGTTCATCGTCCCCGCTCTTCTGGGCCTCCCCAAGGATTCGGAAACGCGGATGCTGGCCTGAAAGGTCGACGGAAAAAGGGGCGTCCAAGTCCCAGGACAGAACGAGGGACTCCTCCAGTCGCAAGCCCGAGAGCCAGAGCCCCACGAGGTACCGCGCCCAGACCCGAGTGTCTTTCGGTCGCACCTTGGGGACCGCGGCAAGCATCCGGTCGAATTCCTCGGCCGTGATGGGCCTCCCTTTCATCAGGGTCTTGCCCTTCGCCCGCTGAGAGCGATCAAGATAGACGATGCTCCTGCGATCGAGGTAATCGATGGGACCTGGTCGAGTTGAGGAGGCTGAAGCACCGGTGCCTCTTCTCTTCTGTTCGGCTGGGCTTTTAGTGGCGAGCTGTCGCGGGGACGGGGTGTCCAAGTGTCGGACAAAGATCGAGCGCGGCCTCGTAAATGGGCAGATCGTGGACGGCGGCCCACAACTCCACCTTCGTGCATAATCTATATCCCACACGGCGGTGAATGAGACATTCCATCGGACGCGGGTTTGTTGTACAACGCTTTCCTGACGCCGTCGAGGAGGACGGCGAGGTTCTGGCAAGGAGGCTTCCGATGGCTTGGTTTCGCGTGGAATTGACGGACGAGGAGCAGCAGGTGGTGAACGAGGAGCGGGAATCGCATCCTGAGCCTCATGTCCGTCGCAAGATGTTGGTGTTGTGGTCGCTGCACTGCGGCCTGAAGCGTCAGCAGGCGGCGGACGTGGCGGCGGTGGGACGGGCCACGGTGGAACGCTATGTGGCGGCCTTTCGGGACGGCGGCCTGGAAGGGTTGCGGCGGTGGGGCGTGCAGGGGCCGGTGAGCGACCTGGCGGCCTGGCGCGACGCGATTCGGGAATCGTTCGAGCAACGGCCCGTGAGCACGATCGCGGAAGCGTGCGCGCGGATTGAGCAATTGACAGGGCTCCAACGCGGTCCGACGCAGGTCCGTAAGTTTTTGAAAGGTTTGGGACTGAAGTGGCAACGCATTCGCGCGATTCCGGTACCGCCCAAAAAAACTTGGCGGAACATGTCGCCGAGCAGGCCGAGTTTCACGACACGCAACTGAAGCCGCGTCTGGATGCCGCGGCGGTCGGCCAAGGGCACGTGTTCTTCGTCGATGCGGCACACTTCGTGTTCGGCACATTTCTGGGCTGCCTGTGGTCGTTCACCCGGATCTTCGTGCGGGCGGCCTCGGGACGCCAGCGGTTCAACGTGCTGGGCGCCTGGAACGCCATCACCCGCGAACTGATCGCCGTGACCAACACCACGGTCGTGAACAGCGAAACAATGTCCCAACTGCTGCACAAGATCGCCACGGTGGGCCTGTCAGGGCCGATCACACTGGTGCTGGACAACGCCCGCTACCAGCGCAACGCCACCGTGCAGGCCTTGGCCGCTCAACTGGGGATCAGGCTGTTGTTTCTGCCGTCGTACTCGCCTAACCTCAACCTGATCGAAAGGCTCTGGCGGTTCCTCAAACGCCACTCGATCTACGGCCGTTACCACCCCACGTTTTCCGACTTTAAGGCCGCCATCGAAGAAACGATCGACGGACTATCCACCACTCACGCCGACCAATTGGCGACGCTGATGACCCTCCAATTCCAGCAGTTTGAAACCGTCTCACTCCTGGCCGCGTGAGGTATAGTTTGCCAGGCTGTCCGGACGCTTGAACCGCTCGATCATACTTTCCGCACATTGGGTCTTGATTTTCCTGGAATTTCCTGGTGGTGGCA
>CAZFKF010000538.1:0-4570 GCA_964518805.1 uncultured Planctomycetaceae bacterium
ACTCGTCGGCAATGTAGACGTCGTGCTTCGTCATCGCCGATTCGGAAACCTCGATGCCGGCCTGACGTGCCAAGCCGATGACGGATTCGCGGGTCACGCCTTCGAGGATGCCGGCGTCGATGGGCGGGGTGGTGATCTTGCCGTTGCGCACGACGAAGATGTTGTCGCCCGTGCACTCGGCCACTTCGCCCTTGTGGTTGAGCATCAGGGCCTCGATGCAGCCGGCCTGAAGCCCCTCGATCTTGGCTAGGATGTTGTTGAGGTAGTTGAGCGACTTGATCCGCGGGTTGAGCGCGGCGGGATGATTCCGCGCGGTGCTGACGGTGATGATCTCCAGGCCGTTGCGGTAGTAATCCTCGGGGTAGAGCGAGATCAGGTCGGTGATCACGATCACCTGCGGGCGGCCACAGCGGTTGGGATCGAGCCCCAAGGTGCCCACGCCCCGGGTGACCACGACGCGGATGTAGCCGTCCGTGATCCCGTTGAGGGCCAGCGTGTCGCGAATCGCCTTGGCCATCTCGTCCTTGCTGATCGGAATCTCGAGCCAGATCGCCTTGGCCGAGTTCCACAGGCGGTCGAGGTGCTCTTGGAGCCGGAATACGTTGCCCGAATAGCTGCGGATCCCCTCGAAGACCCCGTCGCCGTACAGCAGTCCGTGGTCGTAGACGCTGACCTTCGCGTCCTCTTTGTCGTAGAACTTGCCGTCGATGTAGACCTTGAGTGCCATGTGAGTGGGTTCTTCGGTGCAGGGGTGGAGACCAAGTGCAGATGGAGAACGGGAGATACAAAACTGCGGATAGCCGATATCAAATATCCGATTGAGGGAGGCAGGCGGCCTGGAGCCGCACGGCGGACGGAGCAAAGCGACGCCCGCCAGATACAGAGACAACGGCCGGCCTCACCATGTTCGGTCCACCCCGCGAACCACTTCCTGCATCCCGACAACACTTGATACTTGGATATCTGCAATTCTCTACTGGCGATATCTTCAGGCCCCCACGATCCGCCCGTCCGCCAGACGAACCACCCGGTCGGCCCGCTCGGCGATGGTGAGATCGTGGGTAACCATGACTATAGTCAGGTTTTCTTGGCGGTTCAAGGAGCAGAGCAGTTCGAGAATCTCCCAACCTGTGGACTGGTCGAGGTTCCCCGTCGGCTCGTCGGCCAGAAGCAGTTGCGGCCCGGCGATCAGCGCGCGGGCAATGGCCGCCCGCTGCATCTCGCCCCCGGAGAGTTCCCGCGGCTTGTGCTTCAAACGATGCGACAACCCCACCAATTCCAGCAGCCTTTCGGCAGCCATGCGGTGGGCCTTGCGGTGGCGAAAGTAGCCCAGCACGCTCCTGCGGATCATCAGCGGCGCGAGCACGTTCTCCAGCGTCGTCAATTCCGGCAGCAGATGGTAGAACTGGAAGATCATTCCGAAGCAGCGGTTGCGGAGCCGATCGCGTTCGCGCGCGGGGAGATTGTCGATGCGGCGGCCCTCAAAGAACAGGCTCCCGTCGTCAGGGGCGTCCAATGTGCCCAAAAGGTGTAGCAGGGTGCTCTTGCCTGAACCACTCTGCCCGACGACGGCCACAAATTCGCCGTGACTTATGGCCAAGTCGACGCCCCGCAGGACTGGGATCTCGACCGCGCCCTTGCGGTAGCTCTTGGCCAGTCCCACAGCCTGCATCTCGTGGGCTGCCGCGCGAGAAGCGGGGCGCGCATCGCACAGCGCGTCCTCGAATTCGCCGCCGGGCTTGGGACAGGCGTCGACTTGTGCCGAGGGAGCCGGCTCGCGCGGCTCAAGCAACTCGCCGGTGTCATTTGAATCCGTGGAGTGGACTCGACCATCGGCGGGAATCGGTTTCGTGGAGTCCATAGGGTCGTGCGGCGGAATGTCGAAGTGCGGACCGTTGAGATGAGAGTCGCCATGACGTTTGCGCAAGGCCCTCGCGCTCGCCTTGGGCATCCCCGGCGGCTGAAACGCGCCGGACGGCTGGGAGAAGATCCGAGCCAGGTCGTCATTCATAGCGCAGGGCCTCCACGGGATGGAGCAGGGCGGCGCGCATCGCGGGGAGGACGCTCGCCAGCACGGCGATCCCGATGGCCCCGGAGACGATCCAGGCGATCGTCCACGGGTCCTTGATCGTCGGAATGCGGTAGAAGTAGTAGATCGAAGGGTCGAAGACCGGCTTGCCCGTCACTTTGCCCAGCAGCACCGCGATGTCGTTGATGTGATCGACGAACAGCAGCCCGATCAGCAGCCCCACGCCGGAGCCGACCATTCCCAGCGAAAGTCCGTAGCTGAGGAAGATCCCCATGACCCCGGCCCCCGAGGCCCCGAGCGACTTGAGCACGCCGATGTCGCGGGTCTTTTCCACCACGATCATGAAGAAGATGGCCAGGATCCCGAACCCCGAGACCGCGATGATCAAGAACAGCAGCACGTTGAGGATCGCGGTTTCCATCCATACGGCGGCCAGCAGCGCGCCTTGCCGATCGCGCCAGGTCTGAACCTCATAGAGTTCGCGCGAGAAGGCTGCTGAGAGTCTGTCGCGAACGGCGTTGCCGTCGATCCCCGGCTTGAGCTTGATTTGGATCGACTTGAACATGCCCATCGGTCCGCCGGTCTTGGGATCGGTCCTGCTGGGATCGAACATTCCGCGCATATCCTGGAGCACCCGGATCGGCACGAACACGAAGTTCGAATCGTACTCGGCCATCTTGCATTCGTAGAAATCGACGATGGTGAAATCCTGGGTGGTGGCTCTCGGGGGCGTGCCCGCGGTGGGAACGGTGATCTTGACATCATCGCCGGGCACCACCAAGAAGCTCTCCTCGCCGCCCGGCCGTCGGTAGCTGGCCATCACGATCCCCAGCACCGCGCCCGAATGTTGCTGCTTGCCGGCATCGAAGACCGGCCCCTGAGCCTTGTGCCGGCTGGCAAACGGATCGCTCTCCTCGGCGGGAACGGTTGGCGGCGTGCTTGCGGATCGCGATGCGGGCGGAGCGGCGTCTTCCCGCGGCTCCGTCGCGTCGATGGGTCGCGGCGTCGGCGTCGGGCCGAGCATCTTCCTGTCGTAGGCCTGCACTTCGGCCATCAGGCGGCGGTGCGGCCAGCCGGCCTTGGCCAACTGCGGGCGTTCTTTGGTCTCGGGCCCGCCTTGATGATCGCGGACGTGGAAACCGCCGTCGCGAAGCTGGAAACTCATCTTCTTGCGATTTTCGGGATGCTGGAGGTACTGCGCGAAATCGCTCACCCGGCTCTGGGTTTCCTCGTCGATCCCGATGAGTTGCACCTGCCGCGTGATCCATTGGTCGCCGTAGCGGAAATTGAGCATGGCGGGGACGGCAACCGTGGCGGTCATCCCCTCAATCGAGTCGCCCGCCACACGGCGGATCTGTTCCATGTGCCACTCGGCGTCCGGCATCCCCGAGAGGCTGCGCACTTCGAGCACGAGGTCGGAAAGGATGCCGTGGATGCGGTTCTGCATCTCGGTGGCAAAGCCCGACATGACGCTGTTGACCACGATCATCGTGGCCACGCCGAGCATCACGCTGATGATCGACGCCAACGCGATGTAACGCGTCCGCAGATACCGCCAGCAGAGCAGAAGCTTGTACATCGGTACTCCCTTACCACAAAGCCGCGAACGTCCGTTGCGCCCCGCGCTCGGCGCAGAGGACGCGCTCGGCGCAGGTCTCCTGACCTCGCCGATGTGCCGACCGGCAGTTCTCCCGGCGAGGAGCGAGGAGACCTGCGATCACGCCTGGTGCGGGGTCAGGAGACCCGCGCACAGCGCTGAATAGCGAATACTGACTACAAAATAAACGCGGCGACAGCTTTCTTCTGCATTTAGCATTCAGTATTTGCCGTTCCGAATTCCGTATTCACGATTGAGTTGTCATCCAAGCGTTCCGCCCGCCGGGGGCGTCTTGTCCGCTTCCGGCCGCAAGAGCGGGAAGAGAATCACGTCGCGAATGCTCTGGCTATCGGTCAACAACATCACCAGCCGGTCGATGCCGACTCCCAACCCGCCCGCCGGCGGCATTCCGTGCCGCAACGCGCGGACGAATTCGTGGTCCATCCGGGCCATCGAATCCTCCTCGGCCTGCCCCTCGAGTTGCTTGCTGAACAGGGCCTCCTGCAAGTCGGGATCGTTCAACTCGGTGTAGGCGTTGGCCACTTCCATGCCGCGCACGAACAACTCGAACCGTTCGGCGATCTCCGGTTGGCCGGATTTGCGCTTGGTGAGCGGGCAGATGCTGGCCGGGTAGTCGAGGACGAAGATCGGACCGGGTAGGTGGTCGGCCACGTCCCGGTCGAAGACCTCGTTCTTGATCACGTCGGGATGCTTGCCGGCGGTGTCGATCCCCGTCCGAGCGGCCAGGGCCTTGATGCCCGCCGCGTCGTCCGGCTCCAGGCCGGTGAACTCCTTCAGCAATTCGTCGTAGGTCTTGCGCTGAAAGGGGGGCGTGAAATCGATCGGCTGCCCACCCCAAGTGAGCTTCAATTCCCGGCCCGTGGCTTGGATCGCGTCGCCAATCAGCTTCCCGGTGCGCTCCTACATCGTTCGGGAGTCGACGT
>CAZFKF010000539.1:0-4568 GCA_964518805.1 uncultured Planctomycetaceae bacterium
CATGAGCCAGTAGAAGGGGGTCGCCAGCATGTTCTTCCACTGGTACCAGATGGTGGCGAATCCGCCCCCAAACGACGCTCCGGCTTGGGCCACGGGATTCTCGGCGTTCGTACCCGTGCCAAACGCCTGGCCCACCATCACCCACCACGGCAGCTTCCGGTCGCCCAGGAAATAGCCGCCGCTCGTCCTGACCTTCCGCGCCATCCACAGCCCCAGGGCCGTAACGGCCGCGAAATAGCCTACCAAAACGAACCAGTCGAGCGTCGTGAAACCGGCGGCCGTGCCTTGCATCCACCGTCCCCCCGCGTCCTCAAGAGTTCCGGGCGGTCCTCATTCCGCCGGTCTCTTTTAGCGTGTTGCGAGCCGGCGGCCAAGAGGGGCGCGCGAGAACGCCGGGGGACGCGGGAACGTCAGACGACGACGGATGGACGGATTCGCTCCAGCAGGCCGCGGACCATCTCGCGACGGTGCGACAGTTCCTCCCGCATCTGCGACGAGCGGGTGTGATGGATTTCTACCGGAAGCTCGTCCAACTCGCGTTGGAGCAATTCCGCGATCAAATTCCATTCTTGCTCCGAGAGTGGTGGCTGCTCATTCATCGGACATCTCCTTCGGAATGCATGCCCTGGTCCTTTCGCGGACCACGCACGATCGGTCGCCCGACTCGGCCGCTCGCCAGCCGCCACGGCTACTGCTCAGACTGCCAGAGCCGGCCTGCCGTTGCGAGTCCGAACAGCCGCTCCGAGCCGAAGACAAGACACCCCTATTCTAGAGGTCCGAGACGGCCGGGCAAGCCCCTCGCAACGCAAGGCATTCGAGGCATTCCCAACCGCAGTTCGACTTGGGATGAGACGGCAGCAACGCATTGCAGCCGGCAGCGTTTCGGCGTTTGAGGGAGCCTAAGCCTTGCCGTTGCGCCGTTCCATGTCGGCGATCTTCTTCACGCGGCGAGCGTGCCGGCCGCCTTCAAAATCGGTCTTCAGCCAGATGGACACCAACCGATCGACAAGGCGTTCGCCGAGGATGTCTCCGGAAAGGCACAACACGTTCAGATCGTTGTGCCGACGGCTCATCTCCGCCGTGAGGTCGTCGTGGCAGGGAGCAGCACGCACCCCAGGGAACTTGTTGGCCGCGATGCACATGCCCAACCCGGACCCGCAAATCAGGATGCCGCGATCCACTTCGCCACGGCTGACGCGGCCCGCGACGTCTCCTGCGATGTCGGGGTAGTCGACAGCCCCCGTCTCGTTGGTGCCAACGTCAATCGCTTCCTGGCCCAAGCGTGCCAGGAGGTCGATGATCTTCAACCGCATCTCCACACCGCGGTGGTCGCTTCCAACCGCAATACGCATAGCGCCAGTTCCTCGCCGGTCGTCTGGGCCTTCACCGGCAATGCCCGATGCACGACACAAAGGCGCCCACCCCACTGTGGCGGTTCTCTCTGCCGCACCCCTCGCTGAGATCGCCGAACCGCTCAAAGTCCTAATATAGATGCCCCAAGGAGTTACTGCAACGGTCGCCCGGCGAAGCCAGCCCTGCCACCCTGGACACTTGGCCGCAGCACGGCCGGGAGCGGGATTCCCCGTGTTCGACGGACCAGCTCGCCCCGAGTAGGAAATTCCTGCCGGTCTGTTACACTCAAGCAGAAGATCGTGCGTTTTCTCGCTTTCTAGCGCCGGTCTGGCGGGAGGAGTCAACGTGCCAAGCCTCTTGAGACGTCCGAAATTCGCGTTTGTCATCCCCACGGAAGCCAGCGGTTGGCTCAACCTGATTCCAGGCAGGCTGCAATTGCGCGTCCGCGGTTTGACCATGCCGCTTGGCGTGTTGTACGCCGCGACCGTGCTTCGGGCGAACGGCTTCGACGCCGTCGTGCTCGACGCCGACCACAGGCACTTGGATGACGAGGCAATCCTAGCCTGGCTCAGAGAATCACGAGCGGACGTTGCCGGCTTCAGCGTGTTGCTTGGATCGCACGATTCCGCCTATCGCGTTGCCAGGGCCTACAAACAGGAATGCCCGGAGACAACCATTCTGTTCGGCGGCGCGCATGCCACGCATCAGGCCGCGCGGATCATGGAGACCTATCCCTTTGTGGACATGATCCTGCGGGGCGAGGCGGAAGAGAGCATCGTCCAGTTGGCAGCGGCTCTGGCCGCGGGGAGGTCGCCGGAGGGCATCCCGGGGCTGTGCCTGCGGCAGTCCGGCGGCGCGGCGGTTCTCGCGAAGCCGGCCCCGTTCATCGAGGACCTGGACCGACTCCCGTATCCGGACCGGACGTTGCTGGGCGACGGTTTCTATTCCCTTCCGATCGAGTTGGTTGGCCGCAGGCGAAGCGTCGTGTACGACCCGTTCCGCAAGACCGGCCTGGCGACGATCATCACCTCGCGTGGCTGTCCGTACCAGTGCCGGTTCTGCTTCTGCGGGATGATGAACCAGGGAGCGTGGCGCACGCGAAGTCCGGCCAACATTCTTGGGGAAATCGAGAGTCTCTATCGCGCCGGCTACAGGACGTTCTTCTTCCCCGAAGACAACTTCATGGTCGATGTGGCGAGGATCGAGGCGATCTGCGACGGCCTCATCGACCGCGCTTTGAAGATCCAATGGGCAACCGAAGGCTCGGTGCGCACGGCGACGCCGGAGTTGCTGCGGAAGATGAAGGCTGCCGGGTGCGAAGGCATCTTCTTTGGCATGGAAAGCGCTTGCGAGCACGTTCTGAAGTACTATGGGAAGCCAATCACTCCGGAGCAATCAGCGGCGGCGGCCGAGGCGGCCCAGGACGCCGGGATTGGCTTTGTGATTGGAAGCTTCATCTTCGGCGCCCCGGTGGAAAGCGAGGAGGATTGTCTGCGGACCCTCGGGTTCATCACGCGGCAGGCCGCCATCGACTTGCCCATGCTCGGGATCCTGAGCGTGACTCCCGGCGACAGGATTTGGAATGAGCTTCGCCAGGGAGGCGCGGTCGGCGCAGACGCCGAATGCCGGCTCTGGGAGACGCCCTGCGTCGCAGCCGACTTCAGAACGGATGTCCCCCTTCGCGCGACCGCAGAGAAGTGCATCGCGGCGGCCTACCGGCATTTCTTCCTCAACCCGCTGCGGTTGGGACGAGCGCTTCGGAAGTCATTGGTCAATCCGTTTCATCGCCAGGTGACGGCGGAGCTCATCCGTTGTCTCCCCGGAGTCTTGCGCGCCATGGCGTGAATCATGGGCCTCGGTGGCTGATCGCGATTCCCGGAGAAATCGCTCTCGAAGACGTCCTGCGTAGCGTTTCGCCCTTCGGCGCGCGGTGTCCACCGGCAGTCCGCGGAACGCTGACGTGGTGGCATCACCCGGCGTGGACGGGGACGTGGCGCTTGGGCGCGGGCACGTGGGCGGGCTTGGGCGGCGCGACGCGGCAGGAAATCGGATCACAGAGCGTGGCCTGCGCTGCGCCCGGCGCGGTGGCATCGTTCTGGGCGGCCTGCGAGGCCGGTTCGTTCTGCTCGTAGAACGTGGGCGGCTCGTACGTCCAGCCGTTGGCCAGGCGGCGTTCTTCGCGGCGGATGCTCCAGAGGACGTAGGGCGCGCCGACGGCGGAGAACAGTCGCGACTTCCAACCGAACTCGCGGTGCAGATCGGCGAGGATGGCGTCCATCTTGGCTCGCATCGCGGGGTTCTTGCGATAGTAGCGGCGCGCGGCGCCCAGCACGGCCGAGAAGGTGGTGGCCAGCTCGCGGGCCTCCCAGGCGATGCGGCGGCGGATGCGCGCATCGGGATGGTTCTTGTAGCGTTTCCAGCCGGCCAGCGTGGTCCGCACGATCCGCACCGTGCTCGGCCCGTTGACCTCGAAGTCGCGGTTGAAGGCCCGCAGCATCAATTCCCCTTCCGTCCCCGCCGGGATGTGCGGGTGGCGGTAGTTGAAGATCAACTGGCCGTGGATCTCGGCCGGATCGTACTCGCTCTCGTCTTTCATCCGGCCCTGCGAGTCCAGTTCTTGGTACAACGGCGTGCCGGGGATGGGCGTGTAGAGCATGAATTGGTGGAAATCGGTGTCGTGGCGCACCGAATGGTCGATGGCCGCGTCGATGTTCTCGGGCGTGTGTTCTTCCAATCCGATGATCGACGAGCCGAGCACGCGGATGCCGTGCGACTGGAGGTTCTTGACGAGCGTGAACGTGTCGGTGCCGTGGAGCTTGGTGTACTGGCTGTTCTCGCCCTCCAGGCCCATCCACACCCAGGAAACCCCCAGGCCCACCAACTGCTCGATCGTGTACGAGCGGAGAACGTTGGCCGACGTGAACACGTACAGCGACCACGCCTTGTCGTGCTGCTGCATGAGTTCCAGCAGGCGCAGGGCGCGCTTGCGCTGGAAGAGGAAATTCTCGTCCATCACGAAGAACGACCGGACCTGGAGCGATTCCTCCATCTGGCACATGATGTCGAACAGTTCGTCGCCGGTCTCATAGAAGTGGATGGCGTTTCCCTTGCCGCCGAACATGGCCGAGGTGGAGCAGAAGTTGCACCCCATGGGGCAGCCCACCGACGGGATGAGCGTGGCGGCCACGTCGCCCGGCGCCTCGCGCACGGTGATG
>CAZFKF010000540.1:0-4559 GCA_964518805.1 uncultured Planctomycetaceae bacterium
TGGGCGCGGCCCTGGTCGGCACGTTCCTCGGCATTCTGATGTCCTACGGGTTTCTGGCGCCGCTGGCCGTGCGTCTGGAATTCCTGGGCGCGGCCGAACTGGCCTTCTTCCGCACGATCGCCTCAAGCATTCAAGGGTTTGCCAACGACTTGCCACCGAAGGTCGCCGTCGAGCAGGCGTGCCGCGGAGTCGCCTCGGAACTGCGGCCCAGCCGGTCGGAACTCGACGAGTTGTTTGCGGCGGTGGAAGCGTCGTGAGCACGAATAGAATCGGGATCAGGGATAGGAGTTCGACGATCTGAGTTGGGGGGCACCCGATGCGTTACGTCAACGCGTCCTTGATCTGTCCGATCTGGGTTCCTCGTTCCAAGTCTCCGAACCCCGGTCCCCATCCCACATCAACGGAGCGTTTCCATGGCAGGTAAAGGCGGCGGAGCATGGAAAGTCGCCTACGCGGACTTCGTGACCGCCATGATGGCCTTCTTCATGGTGATGTGGATCACTGCGCAGAGCAAGCAAGTCAAGCAGGCCGTCGCCTATTACTTCAACCAGCCCACCAAGTCGAAGGGCAAGAACCTCTCCACGGAGCCCCCGACCGGCGCGGCCGAGGGCGGAAACTCCGTCCAGAAAGTGGGGCTTCTCCCGCCGGGACGCGACCTGGGCCTTCCCGGCGTGGAGCGGTCGTTTCGCGAGGGGAGGACCGGGACGGGCGTGCGCAAGCCCAACCTGACCGCCATCCACGACGGGCAACGTCTCATGGACGGGACGATCATCACCTTCGCCGAGGACTCCGCCGACCTGACCGATGAGGCCAAGCAGAGACTGAAGCAACTCGTGCCTACGATCCTCGGCAAACAGAACAAGATCGAATTGCGCGGACATGCAACGCGACGCCCCTTGCCACCAGGAAGCCCCTACCGTGATGCCTGGCAGCTTTGTTATGCCCGATGCCTGGCGACCATGAAACTGCTTCAGGATCTCGGAGTCCAACCGGAACGCATTCGCTTGAGCCAGGCCGGCGTCTTCGAGCCCTATTCGATCCGCATCGACCCGGGGAAACGAACCCTGAACTCGCGCGTCGAACTCTACGTCTTGAGCGAAACCGCAGACGAATTCATGGGCACGCGCGAGGAGCGGGCCGAGCGACTCAAGAGTCCCTGAGCGCGCCTTGGCCCGCCGTATGCTGCTGGCGCCGCACGGCCAAACGCTGGTGGGCCTGCGCTGCGCTTAACCCACCCTATGCGATCGCGGCATCCCTCCGGCCGCGTCACGGTGCGGTGGAAGGTATTGCCGGCAGGTTGCTCTTCAGTTCCGCGGCGATGGCCTTCAGGTCGTTGGCGATCGTCACGGCATCCTGCTTGGTGACCCCGCTGGCGCTCACGATCGCCTGGGCGTCTTGGATGGCGGCCTGGACTTCGCTGGCCGGAATGTTGGCGCTGGACATCACGGCCTGGACATCGGCCACGAGCTTCTTCTGCTCGACCGGCGAAAGCTTCTGATCGGACCAGAACGATTGAAGATCGGTCGCCAATTGGTTGACCGACGCCTGGGACGGCTTCTGGGCTCCGTCGGCCATGGCCATCAGGTCACTCTTGAGCTGTTCCTTCTGCTGGGGCGTGACCTGGGAACCGGACTTGATGCCTTGGAGATCGGTAACCAGTTTTTTTACGTTTTGTTGCTGGGCTTGGCTCATGTGCGATGCGGCCTTCTGGCCCGATGGATTCGCCGTCGCGCGCGCGGCTTTGGCGCTGGATGGAGAGTATGGGTTGGCGGTGCCACGTTGGGGGCTGCCGGCCCGTCCGGCCGTCAGGCCCTGGCTAGAGGCGCGCTGGCCAGATGGAGCGCCGGCTGCGTTAGATCGCGCCGTCTGCTTGCCGGTGGAGCGTTTCTTGGTTCCCTGGCCTGCGACGCCCGCGGCCTTCGCCTTGGTAGCCCGCGCGTTGCCCGTTCCGCGGTTCGGATTGGCCTGGGCAACCGCTGGAGTCGCAATACCCAAGAGTCCTCCAATCATAAGCGCCACCAACCATCGATTCATCGCCAGGTCCTTTCGTTCACAGAGGCCGCATCAGGATGCAGAAAGTCGGCAACACAACTCGACTTCACGTCAGGTTGGTGCGGCCGGCGGGACGTACGGTTACAGGGCGCGAGTCGAAATCTACCCGGTCGCCTTTCTTCAGGTGCAAACAGTACGGTTGTGCCGAGGGGGCGGCCGGGAAACGTCTCTTCCGTGTTCCGGCCGAGGACGCGGTGGCGCGGCCGTGTGCATTCCTTGCCGACCTCACGTGCCGTAGAATGGCATCCGTGCCGTGTGGTCCAAGCGGAAGACCGAGTGGTTGGCTCCAACGAAGGGGGGTAGTCCATGACTCGAACCGGCCTGTTCGCGATCGGGTATGTTACAGTTGGCGCTATAGTGCTCCTCGCGCCGTCGAGGACCTTTGCCGACCCGTCGGCCGTGGAGCCCAAAAGGTTCTTGGCCGGCGCCTGTGCCGTCGACGTCACGCCCGACTGGTTCCCCGTCGTCGTCAACGGCGGCTTCCAGCCGCAATATGCCCAGAAGGCGCACGATCCGTTGCACGCGCGGTGCCTGGTTCTCGACGACGGCAGTACGCGGGTCGCCATCGTGGTGGTCGATAGCTGCGTTTTCGATCGCGCGATCCACGAGGAGGCCAAGCAATTGGCCGAGAAGCGGGCCGGCATACCGGCGAGCCGGATCTTCATCTCGACCACGCATTGCCATTCGGCCCCTGCCGCGGTCGGAGCCCTGGGCACGGAGCCGGATCTGCGTTACCGCCGTTTCATTCCCGGCAAGATCGCCGAGGGAATCGAGAAGGCGGTGAAGAATCTCACTCCCGCGCAGATCGGCTGGGCCGTGGGCCAACTGCCCGGCGTGCCCCAGAGCCGCCGCTGGATCGCCCGGCCCGACAAGATTCAGGAAGACCCGTTCGGCGAAAAGACGATCCGCGCCACCATGCACCCCGGCTACCGCAATCCGGACTGGGAAGAGCCGTCCGGCCCGATGAATCCCGACGTGCCGGTCGTGGCCGTGCGGCGCCCCGACGGTCGCCTGATTGCCTTGTTGTCGAACTTCTCGATCCACTATGTGGGCGCGCCGGCGCTGTCGGCCGATTACTTCGGCGTGTTTGCCCGGCGGATTGGTGAAATCCTCGGCGCCGGCGAGGGGGCCCCGCCGTTTGTCGGCATGCTCTCCAACGGTGTCAGCGGCGACGCCTATCTGAACGATTACAGCCGCAAGGATCCCGACAAATACGATATGCACTCGATCGCCGAGACCGTGGCCCACGAGGCGGCCGCTGCCTATCGCAAGATCGCGTGGAACGACTGGCTGCCGCTCGCAGCCGTTCAAGAGGATCTCGAACTGGCAATCCGTCCGCCGAGGCTCGAATGGGGCAAGCGGATCATGGATCAGATCGCCAAGGAGAAACGGCCCCTCAAGAGCCTGACCGATTTCTACGCCCGCGAACAAGTTCTGCTGGCCCAGATGCCCCCGACGCGCAAGCTGAGCCTCCAAGTGATGCGGATCGGCTCTCTGGCGATGGTCGGCATTCCCTGCGAGGTGTTCGCCATCACGGGGCTGCGGATCCGCGCATCGAGCCCGATGGACTACACCTTCACTGTGATGCTGGCCAACGGCTGGGACGGCTACCTGCCGCCGCCGGAGCAGATGGCCATGGGCGGATACAACGCGTGGCTCGCCCGATCGAGCTGCCTGGAGCCGCAGGCCGAGCCGAAGATCCGGGCACGGATCGCCAATCTGCTCGACCAGGTGGCCGGGGGCTATCGCGCGGCGAGGCCGAAGACGCCGCCTTCGGCGTACTCCAGCGCCGTGCTGGCCTCCAAGCCGGACGTGTACTGGCGGCTCGACGATCTCGAAGGGCCTCAGGCACTGGATGCCGCGCGTGGCAAAGGCCTGGGCCAATTCGAGACGCAGATCGCCTACTACATGCCGGGCCCCCAGTTGCCCGCGTTCCCGGGCCTGGAGGCCGACAACCGTGCGCCTCATTTCGTGGGCCAGCGCCTTGCGGCCCGAATCCCGGGCCTGGGGCAGCGCTCCACGGTGGAACTCTGGTTCTACAACTGCATGCCCACCGACGCCCGCGAAGTGACCGGCTATCTCTTCTCCCGGGGGCCGGCGGGCGACGCCGCGTCGGGCGAACACTTGGCGGTCGGAGGCAAGCAGTGCGGGGCCGGCAAGCTGATCTTCCACGCGGGGGGCGACCCCGCCAAGGCTCTGGCCGGCACGACCGACGTGCCGCAGCGCAATTGGGTGCCTTGGGATAGCTGGCACCACGTGGCCTTGGTTCGCGACGGCACGCGAGTGACGGTCTATCTCGACGGCCGTCCTCAACCCGAGATCTCGAACCCGTCCGCCAGCCCGGCTTCCGGCGAGGAGGTCTTCCTCGGCGGGCGCAGCGACGGCCGGTTCAACTTCGAGGGCCGCCTCGACGAGGCCGCCATTTACCTCCGTCCCCTCCCGGCCGACGAGTTGCAGAATCACCACCGGGCCGCCATGGGGGAGTGAGGGCAAGCAAGCCGCATCGG
>CAZFKF010000541.1:0-4557 GCA_964518805.1 uncultured Planctomycetaceae bacterium
CTTCTTGATGCAAATCCTTACTGGCAAAGGCAATTAGTGTGCGCTGGCCCTGGCATGATCCCTGTCAACGCGCCTGCGAGTGCGGTGATCGCGAGGAGTTGCAGACGCCAGTGGGTGCGGAGCGCATCGGCGGTGGACTTTGGCGTTGGATTGGCCGTGCAGACCACGGTCCAGTGCCGCCCGAATGAATAGACAAGCAGGCTCACCGCACAGGATGCCGCCAGGATCTGGTAGCCCCAGGCGACGCGGTGATTCAGGAAGAGTATCGCCACGCCCGCGAGGAACAGGGGATGGATCAGCCAGCGGGCCTTACCGGTGAGAGACCAGAAGCAGAGCCCAGCCACGACCACGGGAATCGCGAAGACCAAGTCGTAGGGTTCGAGCCAAGTCACCCCTGGGGAGCGATAGAAGATCAGGACGGCCAGGGCCGCGGCTGCGGCTGTAGCCAACGTCGTCGCCACATGGGCAAGGCAGGCCCGAAGGGGAGCTGACGGCGGAAGCATCTCGGTTTCCGGCCGGGTGGCGGGAAGCAGGTTTCTTTGGATGGGGTTTCCGACGGACTGGTAATAGGTGTCACGCATGGTTTCGACTCGCACTAAGGGAAAGAAGTTGAGGGACAACGGAGAAATGGATCAACAGGCCGTCCGGCCAGTCGTGCCGGTCGAGGGCCTGCCGCACGGCGGTGGCCTTCTCCTTGGTCGCCGTGATCACCACTAGGCGAAAGCGGTTCTTGGCGAGGACCACCGAGAACTCGCGGAGCCGCAGGCGCTTAGTCACGTCAAGGGCACACTTGCGGGCGACGTGGTCGGCGGGGCCACCCAGGTCGACCCGGATTAGTTCCAGGACGCCGTGCTGTTCGTCGGCGCAGTGCGGGGCGTCGGCCAACTGGGGCGTCAGCCAGGGGCAGACCCGCAGCACTTCTTCAGCGGTCAGTCGCCGCCGCGGGGTCCTGCCCAACGTGGCGTAGACCAAGACCGCGTACTCGATGGGGAGCGACTGGGGGCCAAGTGGCACCGCGCGGTGACCGCCAATGCCCAAGAGGTTCGCGGCCGCTTCGCCGATCACGTAGTACCGCCTCGGGTGCAGCAGGGTGTACTTGCGGAGATAACCGGCGTTGCACAGACGGTTGGCGATCTTCGACACGGCGTTGGGCGACAGGCCCGTGAGCACGATTCCGCAAAGGACTTCGACCGTGGTAAGCCGGTAGCGTGCGACATGTTCGACGATCTCGCGACCGCGGGGCTTGAGGCAGCGGGGCGGATTGGGTTTTGCAGCAGTCATGACGATTCACCACAGTTGATAAGGAAGGCCGCGTTCCAGGCAGTCCCGGTGAAAGGCATCTGCGCGCTGGGCGTCGTACCCGCCACCAAACTCGATGACCCAGATCACTTGCTCGGCCTGGTCGACGATGAAGGCGTCGGGCAGTTTTTCGCCGCGCCGGGTGTGAGCCAGCAGATCCTCGCTTCGCCAGGCCGAGGCCCACAGCGGTGCGACTTGTCGAAGCCGCAACCAGACGGCCGCAACGCCAAGGTCGTGCGTAGCCTGGGTGGCATGCTTGAGTTCGCCCCGTCGGACTCCGCCGAAAACCTGCTCGCTCCGCTCGGTGGCGATCCACGCGGTGCAAGGACGGGTCGGCCGCAATCGCCACCGCTGTTGGCACTGGTAGGCCACGTGCCCAAAGTCGGGATCAGGATCGCCGGGCCGCCAACTCACCAGCGGCGACTCCAGGGGCGGGACCGGTCGGGCCTGGACCGTCATTCGGTACAGCAGTCCCCCAGCCGCCAGCCGCCTTAGGCGTCGTCGGGCGTTGGTCAGTTCGCCGTTCCACCAGTGGTCGGCGATCTGCCGTTGGGCGAAGATCCGGACCTTCTGCACCAGAGCATGCACGACTTCGGCATCGCGACCGGTCATGTGGAGCGTGTCGTTCACGAGGAGACTCCCGTGTCTTCGGGCCTGGGGGCGTCATCCGTCGCCTTGCGCCGGCGTCTTCCTCCGGCCGGGGGGGCTGTGCTGAAGTCAGGTAACCCGGGAAGGTCGGCCTGCGGATGGACTCGGGCCGGGTCGTGTAGACGTGCCGGTTCGGCCGTCAGCCGCTGGACGACCTCCACCGCCTCGGAGGCCAAGTCTGTAGAGGTCAGCCGGGCGGCACGGCGGCGAAGGGTCGCGGCAATCTCGGCCTTGCCGTCCGCCTCGTAGGCGCGGGCCAGATCTTCGAGTTGGCTTTGCTGGTCGGCCTGGGTCGCCGCGTGAAGCCCTTCCACGCGGGAACTGATCGATCCGGCCAATAGGGCGGCAAACCGCTCGGCGAGCCGATCGAGAAACAAGGAGAGGAACTTGCTCATGGCTGGGATCCTGGGGAAAATGGAACTTTGACTCACCGCGGTCAACACAACAGCCATTGAACAATGGACCGGCATTCAGAAGCGCCCCAAGACGGTACCAACCTCGAAGAATCGTGGCGATGATCAAGACTCCACAGACGATCGATCCGCAGCTTGTCTACCTGGACCCGTTTCTGCTGGATCGACTCCGTCTCAACGCGGGCATGTCTCGAAAGTCGTTGGCTGGTCACAAGGGTCTGCGTCTTGCGGTGAACACGCTGCTTGAAGCCTTCAAAGGGGCTGGGTTGCAGCCGGGGAACGCCAAGAAGCTTGCGGACTACTTTGAGCGGGAAGTGGTTGACCTGCTCGCCCCCTGGGATCCACGCTACAAGCTCCCGGCAGAGCCGCCGGGTCCTTGGTCGGGATCGCCCGAGTGGGAACCCGCAGGGTATCTTGACCAGGGTCGAGCGGCTCCCAATGGGATCTACTACATCGTCTGCCGCATGCGACATCGGCACACAGCAGCCAAGCAGGCACGCGGGAAGTACTATCATCTCAGTTGGCTGCCGCCGGCGAAGCGAGAGGGGATGCGGCACCAGCTTTCTCGCCATGCCGACGTCTGCACCCGGGTGGGAATCCATCCTCAAATCGCGATCAACCACACCTCGACCCCGGTCGCCAACGACGAGGGGTGGTGGGTGATCGACGAGTGGGTGGGCGAGAAGACTCTCGCCAAGCAACTTGAGGAGGAAGGTCCGTGGCCGCAAGAGAAACTTCCGCGGCTACTGCTGGACGTTGCCAAGGGGCTTGATGCGCTGCACAGGGCAGGAATCGCGTTCCGGGAGCTTGCGCCCTCCCGTGTGTTGATCTCAGACACTGACGGTCGGGCCGTGTTGACCGACTTCGAGTTGGCGAAGCTTCTGGACGGCAGCCCTTCGGTGTCGGGCGATTGGCCCGAGGATCCATTCCGGGCGCCGGAGGTCGATGGCGGGACCACCACCGTGCGATCCGACCTCTATAGTCTGGCGCTACTGGCAGCGGCTGCCAGCAGCGGTCGCGAGTTTGATCCTGGCAAGACGGTCGAGCTTCTCAGCGCGGCGGGGATGCCCAAGCGACTGCATCGACTGATGGTCGATTGCTCGGAGCCCGTGCCCGATCGCCGGCCAACCGACTTGTCTGTTCTGTTCAAGGAGTTGGCTCGCTGGGCCGAGAGGTGACTGCATGACACGATTTCGCAAGGCGGAGGCCCCGCGCGAGCGGGTTGAATCAGGTAGTGCGACGCGCGAGATCCGCGTACACGTGCTCAGTGAACACCTCTACTGTCCCCGGGCGGCCATTCTTGCCCTCGAATCGGGCGAGGACGACGGAGAAGAGGAACCCCGGTTGGGCCCGCGGCTGGACGGCTTCGCCGATTACGACGAGCGGCGGTTCATCGAAGAGTTTCGCGAGGCCCGGAGCCAATTCTGCGTGTGGCTCACGCTGATGGCTCCCGCGGCGTTTCTGGTGTTCCTTGCTTGGCGGCTGGCTTCACCCCTGTGGGCGATCGCGGTCTCCTTACCCCTGTTCTACCTGCTTGGGCTGATGTGGGATTGCGTGATGTGGATTATCGAGTTGGTCCGCGAGCGGGCGAAGTTCGATGCCGCGGCGCCCGTCAAGATTGATCTTGCCCCCCAGCAGATTCACGAAATGAACTGGTGGTCGCTCCGAAAAGCCGGCTTCGACTGTCGCAAGCCGGCCGACCCGCATCGGGATCACGGTATGCGGCTGGTCGGCAAACCCTGGCGCGTGCTGACCAAAGGCACTACGTTGCGGATTCCGGTGATCCGCAAGCATCGCGGGGAACGGGTCTGGCGGCCCCAGCACATCGTTCGCATCGCGGCCTACTGCCGGCTCATTGAGACGTGCGAAAGCGGCGAGGCGCCCTTCGGCGTTCTGTTGTTTGCCGATTCCTATGAGTGCATCATCATTCCCAACGATGCAAAGGCGAAGTTCCAATTCGAGAAGGCCCTGGAGGATGTCCGGGAGTTCCTCGGTGTGCATGACATTGCGTCCGAAAAAGGTGAGCACATGCCGTATGAACCGACCGATAATCGGTGCAGTGGCTGTCACTGGGGTAGGCCTTGCCGGTACGTGGAAGGAAAGACGGACACGATCCTGGAGGGAAAGCCGATACCGCCGCTGCGAACCAAGGCCAAGAACTTCTACTTCCACTCCCCTTGCGGCGACCGATTCCGTT
>CAZFKF010000542.1:0-4556 GCA_964518805.1 uncultured Planctomycetaceae bacterium
AGATGTACGGCCGCATCTTGGGGTTCCAACGGCTCGTGCGATGCCCGAAATGGACCCCCGCCTCAATCAACTCGCGAACCAAAACAGTAGCCAAAAGCAAGCTCCTCTCAAGAAAGCACACCGGCCATGCCCCACCCACAGGGAGGGCGTCCGGCGTTCCCATTACTGTTCGGTCAACCAAGAAACAACGATCGCCCTGGACCGTTCAGGGTATCGAGCCCCTCATCCTAACGCCGGCGGGTTATCCCGTCAATCGGCGTCCGCTTGCATTGCCTGGGTCAATGTACACAGCTTGAACAGCTTCGGCAATTCACGAAAACCACGTCAACAACGGCCTTTGCCACACTTTGCCCCCATTGCGACAAACATCCCTGGGCCTCCCCCGATCGCCGCCGCCAGACGCCCTTTGACGGGCAGAGGCACCCACCGAGTGACAGAGCGTCTTCAGCCTTCTCATCCAACGCTTGACAATCCACGCCTCAGCGTGGACAATACCTATGCAATAAATGGGGTTTGGCTGACACCCTTCTTGGCGACAAAGCGGCGCCTTCTCAAGCGTTGGCGGGCGCACGCGAAATCCAATCGATTGGAAGGCTGTGGGAACGCCCGATGTCTTTGTGGACAAGGAACAGGAAACAGAGGACCGTTCAAAAAATCGAGGAATACAACGGCGTTCAATATGAAATTGAGGTGGTGGTGACAAACCGTTGGCTCGGAGAACTACTAAGGCGTTACGAGGGTCTGTGGTACTGCCGGCTATGCGCTGATCGCGGGCGAGACCCTTGCACGGGGCACGGCACTTCTGCGCGATCGCTAGCGAAGGCAGTAGAGGCGACGAGAGCCGGCTTCTTGACACATTACGGAATCGAGCACGCACGCGATCGGACTTCGGACGACAACTCGACGTCGCTTCCCCGGTGAACTCGCCAACATAGCACGGCGGCAGAGCCAAGACGCCGCTTGGTGCTGCGAACCATGGGAGTATGGCGGATGAACTAGTGATACGACCTCTTTCGGGAGTGCGGCTGCGGTGGCCGCCGGGTCATCCTTTGGCTAGTTCCGATGACGACGCGAAAGAAAGCGACACTTGTCCTGGTTGCTGTCATTATCGCAGCCGTTCTGTGTTCTGCGATTCGCATCTACTATATTCTTGATTACGAGTGGGACTCTGTCCTTGTAGCGCGATTCGAGTCCCCAGACGGCAACCAAGCCGCTTGTCTCGTGTTGCATGGAATGCTGATGGGAACAACTCTCACGTTCTTGATTTCCCCTTCCGGCTCCGTTGATGATCTGCGATGGATCGGGACAGTCGGTGGCCAGGATGTCGATATCTGGATTCGTGAGTTGGCATGGTCAAAGGACGGCACCCTGGTTGCGGCGCGTTGTTCGCTCGGAGGCTACTTCAAGAAGCTGCCGGAGGGCAAGAAGGACGATTGTCTCTTCACCCACGGATACGATTTCGAGTCATCGACTCGCCTTGTGCCGAAGGGCGACGGCTTTGACGAGGCTCCAGCAGCGTGGATCGAACGGCACGGCAAGATCCAGCAATTGTTTGCCGAAAAGGGTGGCCAACAGGTGTGCCTTTCCATTTCCCCAGGTGGCGGATACCCTCCGACATTAGGGAAGGTGACCTGGTTCGAGTTGCATCAGTGGAGAAATCGCCTGCGCGCGGCGATGAAGCAAGAACGCGGCTATTGATTCAATAGTGTCGTGTTTGCACCGGGGCGGCTTGGCACGGCAGCCACAAGTCGTTCAGCAACTGACATTCCCGCTTGCCCGCAGAGCGGGACGCCGCCGGGCGTTGTGCAGGCGGCGGCACTGGAAAATGCATGGGAACCGGATGCCGGCCACTCCGATAGGGGCGGGCGTCGGCGAGGCGTAGCGTTGGCCCGAACGAACTGAGCTACTTCGAGCGCAAAGGCATGTCGCGACTTCGGTGTACGATGCTTGGCGCGGCCATGGGAAGCGTCGGAGGTCCGCTCCTACGTGGCGTGCTTCGTAGGAGCGATTATTGGGGCAATGATTGTTGCACTCGCAGGCTCGGCCAGGGACCGACAGCGTCGGCAAGGCCAACAAGGGCTGGCCGCGAAACAGGACCCCTCTTCGATACCTTCTTGAGAGCATTGCCATGTGGCTGATCACCAATTTCGGGTTCTTCAGCGTTGTCGAGAAGCCGGATGACAAGAAGACCGGCACACTCACGATCCGCGCGCGGGCCGAGGCCGATCTGTTGGCACTTCGCCAGCGGTACTTGCCCGAGCTGGGCGAAATCCTGGCTCACGCCGGCACGGATTACCGGTACCGGGCCAAGGCCTCCCGAAACGCTGTGGCCAACGCCATGGCCCGGGCGGTCTTCGATATCGACTACTCGAACTTCAAGAACTCCGTGGCCAAACAGCAGGGGCACGAGCGTGCCGATGTCTACAGCGAGGTCTGGAGCGTCTTGTTCCGGCTGGAAGAGAAGGCCGCGGCGACCTCGGACCTCGAAGACTCGCCGCGATGCGCGAAGGGATGTTCGTACGGCGGCGTCCTCGTCGATGACCAAGGCCGGATTCTGCTCCGCGAGCCGACCGGGCACTTCGATGGCTATGTCTGGACCTTCCCCAAAGGCCGAGGCAAGAAGACGGAGTCGCAAATCGCCGTGGCGCTCCGCGAGGTCCTCGAAGAGACCGGCTATCCTGCCCGGGTCATCCAACGGATTCCTCAGGTGTTCCAAGGCGGGATGGGCGACAACGTGTACTTCCTCATGCGGCCTGCCGGCGATCCGCGGCATTTCGATCCAAGCGAGACCAAGTCGATCTGCTGGGCCAAGCCCAAAGAGGCCCGGCAACTGATCTCGCGCACGACGAATGCTGTGGGACGCGAACGGGACCTCGCCGTGCTCGAAGCGGCCATCGCAACGCTTGGCGGCCGCGCTTCGGTGTAAACAGGATGCCCATAACCCAAGGGGGACCAAGGTCTCTCACTTGACGACGAAGCGGCGTCATCCGAATTGGCCTAGATGGGAGTGAGTCATGAACCGCGGCGAAAAGGCGTTCCTGCTCTTCTACGTGGCGTACATGCTGGCGTACCTCCCCTGTTTCTTCCTGCTGATGCCCAGCCATTTCAGGCAATTGTTGCCTTTCCATATCCTGGGAATGCTCCTCGGCATTCCGGTGCTGATCATCGTGTTCCGGGACCTCTACAAACGCCACTTTCCCGAACCCAACACCAAAGCCATCTGGGCCATTCTCATGCTCGTGTTTCCCCCGAGCATGATCGTCTACGTCTGCCGGTACGGCATCCATTCCCGCACCGGCGCCGTCGCGGCTGCGTTGTACAGCGACGAACCATAGCCTGCTGACGGCGTCGGTCGCACGGAGAAAGATCACCCGAGCCAAGCATCGCCCGGACATCGGGACTCCAAGCGAGCGCGATCGTGGACGGTCGCGTCCCTCGTGCTCCTCTTCATGCTGACGACTGCTGCGGGATCCTATGGCGTTGACTGCACGGTGCGCGGCCAGCGGGTCAAGTATGATGCGCCGCCGGTTCTTCCCGTCAAGCTGGAGATCGTCTACCACGAGGAGCAGATGATGCGAGGCGCCAATTGCGTCAATTATTCGGGCACGGTGACCTTTACATTCCGCAACGAGGCGTGTTTCCCCATTACCCTCGCGTTTCCGCCCATCCGCCATTACACCTATTCCTGCAGCAGACGGGTTCAGTCTGTCTGGCCGATGTACCGCAACAAATCGCAGACGATCTGGCAGGAGCAGCCGTTTCCCGACGAGAAGAGGCTTCTTCCGGAGTTTGCTCGCAAGCAGCGTGACGTCGTGATTCCGGCCGGGGAATCCGTTGTCTTCACGGAGCCGTTCAACATCGGGTGCACAGAGGGCAATCCTTCCATGAACCACGTCTTTGTATTCGGCATGCCTCGCTCGCCAAGCAGCCACCCGGTCCTGGGCACGATCTACGCGAGGTCGGTCGAATCGACGGGAACGCCGAAGGACTATTCCGACCCGGAGAGCCCCCTTGACGAGGCTCCGCCCTTCCAGGGACGTGCCAGTCGACCGGTGCTTCTGATCCCGAAATCAACCTGCCGCCCCATCTCTGCTGCCCCTTTCACACCTCGCTTTTCCCTTCCCGCACGGCCGTGGATAGAGAAGAGGCACCGGTACTTCCCTTGAGGCGGGACGGACTTTTCCGAAATTCCCGGATGAACCCAAGAAACCAACGGCCCGCCAAAATGCCAAACCGCCTGCCGTTCGTAGTACGGGCTTCAGCCCGTTTCTGAGTCGCAACCGAGCCGACCGACGGGCGGCAGCCCGCACCACGAACGCCGGCCAGCACTCTGGCGGGCGGTGAAAAAAACAGGCCCGGCCGAGAAGACCCGGCCGGGCCTGCGTATAAACTTGGCAGCGAGAGTAACAACCGGCAAACCGGCTGTTCCCAGAAAACCTTCCCTTGGCGGAGCGGATTGCTCCATACTTATTCACTCGACCGTGAGGTACGAGCGATAAGGAAATCCTTAGAAAGGAGGTGATCCAGCCGCAGGTTCCCCTACGGCTACCTTGTTA
>CAZFKF010000543.1:0-4543 GCA_964518805.1 uncultured Planctomycetaceae bacterium
CGTATGCGGGCCTTCCTTGCCGAGAGGATCCTCAATTGAACGAGGAGCACGACGCACAGAAGTACCACAATCACTTGCTGCAAGAATGTCATCGCCTACCGCTTCCAAGGCCGCTGCGCGACACCAGACTGGCCGCGTCAACATCCTCGACCGGCCAGTCCCATCGGTTCAAGATAACGAAAACCCGCGTCGCGGCAACCGGTCCTCCGAGTTCTGGCATCTGTTTTGCGCTGAAGGAAGGCCAAATGTTAGGGGAGCCCTATTTCCGTGTTAGAAAACGTCTCAACCCGAGGAACACGCGGGGACGGTTCTCCCGCACAATGATCTCACTCCGCCATCGTCTTGCACGCACGTCCGCAAAACGTTAGCTGTGTGTTAGGCAACGCGCGATTGTGACGCCATGCCCGGCGCGCGGGATGACAGCAGCTAGATGAGGCCGTTCGATCATGCCGCGGCCGGTCGCGGCGTAGGGACAGGAACCGGTCCGCGGTTCCATCCCGTCCTTGGCTCTTAGGCCAGTTCCAGGGCAATCACGCCCGGGGCAACGCGGGAACTGGGAGAGCGGAAGCTGCCAACGTCGGCATTCGTTGGTTCTTCGTCCTCCGGATTCCATAGCGTCTCCAAGACCTTCTCCCAAGTGCATTCCGACGCGTTGCAGAGCCCCCGAGCCCGCAAGTCGGCGCGGAGTTCCGGCGACCGGCAGAGCTTCTCCATGGCGTCGGTCAGGGCTTTGGGGTCGTGATGATCGACGATAATCCCCGAAGCGTGGGTTCGCACAATCTCGGCAGGGCCGCCGACGTCGCTGACGATCACCGGTACGCCCGACGCTTGGGCCTCCAGCACCACGTTGCCGAACGTGTCGGTTGTGGACGGAAAGACCATCGCGTCGGCGCTTGCGTAGGCTTTTGCAAGATCGTCGCCTTCCAACTCGCCCGTGAAGACAATCGACCGTCCCTGGCAGCGGGCCTGGAGCTCTCTGCGATACGGTCCATCGCCGACGACCACCAGGCTGGCCTCGTGGCCGCGCTCGCGGAGTCGGTCGAAGGCCTCGATCAAGTGGTCCAGATCCTTCTCCCGCGACACTCGTCCCACGTAGAGAAACTTCATGGGCGCATCGAGGCCGTAGCGACCGAAGAACGAGGGATCGCGCTTGCCGGGATGGAATGCCTGGGAATCGACGCCACGCGTCATTACGCGGAGCTTCGCGGAGTCGAAACCGTTCTGAATCAGATACTGCCGGTAGTATTCCGTGGGAACGAGGATCGTGTGAGCCTGCTCGTAGAACCAGGCCATGTACTTCCAGGTCAGGTCGGCCAAATCGTCATCCTGGGTCAGGTAGCGGACGTACTGAACGAAGTCTGTGTGGTAGATCCCGGTGGTCCGCAGGCCGAGCAGTCGTGCCGCGGCGAGACCCGTGAGCCCCATGGGGCCGGGCGTCGAAATAGTCAACTCGGTGAAGCGGTGCCGCTCGATGTACTCGATCACTTCGAGAAACGGCGGAAAAGCGATCGGCTGCGACTCGTATTCCGGCATGGGGAAGGTGCCCACCGGAGTGAAGTTCTTGACGTCGGCCGTGGTCGCAGGCACGTTGTCCAGCGAGGTCAGCACAGTGAGCGGACGCCGTAGTCTCTTGGCCACGGCTGCCACGGCCTGAATCGTGCGGCTGACCCCGTTCACTTCGGCGAACGTGTCGGTAATCCACGCTTTGCGACGCGCCCCTCGGGGGCAGGCGACCGACGGGGCGAAGTGCGCCGCCACGGCGTTGAGGAAACCTTCATCCTTGTGCTGCGCGGAGAATGCAGCCAGGTACGGCGCCATGCTGAGGGCCACCGGTCCAACCGCTGCCACGGTGTGGAGGCTCTCCAGGAATCGACCCTGGCGGATCAACTCCAGGAACCTCCCCACGAAACTGTATCCTAGCGAATGGCTGATCTGACACGCATAGTGGAACGTGCGGCGCTCATCCAGAAGCGGCGACGCTGCGTCGCGGGAATCGGCCGTCGAAAACAGCGCCGAGATGTCCTTCACTAGCGTCCGTTCCAATTCGCTCGCCCCCTGCATGCGGCGGCCCCAGACAATCCCCGTAGCCAGGCCGCGGATCCGGCTTCCCAGCCCCGCGGGCTTGGGCGGCTCCGTCGACTGTTCCAGCAACTTCTTGAACAACTCGCCGAGGATCGTCGGCTTGCCGTTGCCGCGCACGAAGCGATCCTTGTAATAGCAGTACGCGATGTGGTACACGCTGTGTCCCATCATCACGCTGCCGCCGCAGCCGCCGGCGGCTTCATGTTCCCCTCGTCGCAGGTGAGAAAGGAACTCGTTTGCATCTTTGGCGTATGGCGTAGCCGTGTGCGCCGTGCCCACGTGGACGCCGCTGTGGTCGTCGCTGCCGCCGGTGAAACACTTCCTCCAAGGCTCCGACCCAGCCGGGTCGATCCCGTGACGGTCCGCCATGCGCGCGATGAGATCGGGCGTGAGGTTACGGAAGACCGCGCGGATCAAGTCCGACGCGCGCCGGTCTCGCATGCCGTTGATCTCCTCGAAGCGGTGAAACATCAACAACAGCTTTTCCACGTGGTCGATCGTCAGGCGGCCGTTGACCCGGTACAGCGGATGGGCGACCGATGCAATCACGTCCTCGTCCGCGAGGTACCGCTGCAGTTGGTAGATATCGGCCCGCAGCTCCTGGATCATGCGGAATTGCGACTCGTTGATGCCGAGGACCAGGATGTGGATCTTGCAGCCGTCCTCGGGGAAGTACGTGGTGATTTCGCTCGATAGGAACGTTCCCTTGAGGTGGCCGATCTCCAGGGCGCCACGGATACAGTTGTGGTCCGAGATCGTGACGAAGTCCATGCCGCGCTGCTGCGCATTACGATAGATCTCGGAAGGGTCCGCGAACGATTCGGGCGATCCAATCCGCCGCAGGAACCATTCACTCGGTCGATCCGAATGCTTGCTGTGAACGTGAAGGTCGCTCTTCGAGGCAAGAGAAGTGTGCATCGCTGTGGCCCTCCCTCCTTGGAGAATTCAGAGGAACCGTGGACACGGAAATACCGAGCAGGGGCGGAGGACTGATCGCCCACATTGCCTCTTCATTCTCCGCTCTTCGTGCGAGCGAGAGGTGAGGCACGCGCTAGAAGCCCGTTAGCACTGAGTTCGTTTTTCGCGAGACCAGTTTCGGTCGGTCGACGGCCCTCAACAGACCCTTGCGGACAGGCTAAGAAGAGCAGAGTCATGTCGCGCAGAGCGAAGATCCGCGGAGTGTGCGCTGAGCTTCGTTGCCAGTGTTCGGGGTACGGGTTCGGCGTCCACTACAACCGCGCGCCGCTGCGGGGAACGGTGACCTCGACGCGGCAGTGTTCGGCCGGTGGAACGAACCTCCACCTGGGCTCGATGCACTGGCGATGCCTGCTCCGGCGACTGCCGATCTACGGCAACAGTCCTCATATCTTCCAGAACAATCGGGCCGTAACGCGGTTTGTCGGGGCCTTTCTCGGGAAGGACATTGCCTAGTACGTGGTGCAGATCGGGGCGGGAGCGTCCACGGGATCGACGTGTTTCGCGAGGTCGGATAGACCGTTGACAAAGGAGAGGTCTTCGGAACAACCCGCATCGGATCGCAGGTCGACCTGATCGTGCCCGATCACCGGTTCCTCACCATCCCTCGAGGCCATCATGAACTCGCCTCCCGGCCTCGAAGCACCTGGAGTCCTCTACATCGCCGTCAAGTCCGGAATTGACTGGATTCTAACCGTGTCAGCACAAATGGCTAACGGGTAACGGGCATGCTAATGGGATAGGAGAACTGGCGAGAAGGGCATTCAAGGATGGCAACGAACTCGGGAGAAGCCTATGTCCGTCGGCGATTGGATGAGCGGCCTCGTGTTCCGGTTTGTGCATCAGAACAACCTGGTCTATAACGCCTGCTGGGAAGATCCACGGTTGGATCGGGCTGCCCTGTGTCTTGGGCCGGACGATACGGTTTTGGTCATCACGTCGGCCGGCTGTAACGCTTTGGACTATGCCCTCGAAGGTCCGCGACGCGTGATCGCCGTGGACCTTAATCCGCGGCAGAACGCGCTTCTGGAACTCAAGCTGGCAGGAATTCGCAACCTGCGATTCGAGGACTTCTTCGCGATGTTCGGCCGCGGACGCCTCGATCAGGCGGGGAAGGTCTACGGCCAGGAGCTACGTCCCGACCTCTCTCCCTGGGCCCAAAGATACTGGGATCGATGGATCGAGTTCTTCGAGCCGGGGAATCTGCGCCCGTTCTATTTCCGCGGCACTTGCGGAACGATTGCCATGCTTGTCAACGCGTACATCAACCGCATCGTTCGCTTGCGGGCCCGCGTCGAGGACATGCTTGAAGCCGCGTCGGTCGAGGAGCAGCGACGGATCTACGAAGACGTCCACGACCGCTTCTGGTCCCGATCGATACGTTTCGCCATGCGACGTGACAGTACGCTCTCGCTGCTCGGCGTGCCTCGGCCGCAGCGCCGCCAGATCGACGCCCAATACGAAGGGGGCGTCAGCCAGTTTGTGC
>CAZFKF010000544.1:0-4541 GCA_964518805.1 uncultured Planctomycetaceae bacterium
CCCTCGCAAGATCAGCGTCGTAGGTAGGTGACTTTTTCCAGTACCAAAGGAGCAAGTCCATGGCAGAAGAAACTCAAGCCACCAAGGCCCCGACCGGTGAGGTCGCATCGGCCGAGCATACCCGTTCCGGCAACTACTATCGCCCCAATGTGGACATCGTCGAACGGGGCGAGGAACTGACGGTCCGTGCGGACGTGCCGGGCGCGACGGCCGAAGGCATCGACATTCATTTTGAGGACGGCGTGCTCGCCATCCGCGCCAAAGTGCCTCCGCGGAATGCGGACGTCGATTTTCTCGTGCGCGAGTACGGCGTGGGGGACTTTTCTCGCGAGTTCCGCGTCAACGAGACCATCGACGTGGCCAAGATTTCCGCCGAGTTGGCCGATGGCGTCTTGACGCTCCACTTGCCGAAAGTCGAGGCGGTCAAGCCACGCAAGATCAGTGTTAAGTCCTAGGCGCCGGGTACCCAAGTCTTCAGCGTGCCCAGCACGCTGGAGTTGCGGTCCGGTTGCCGTCAAATGACATCAGAGGAGGTGTTTCGCATGAGTCTGATTCCGTGGAGAAACAAATCGCGATCGCCGGTCCGCGCCGAGTCGTCACCGCTGTCGACGCTCCGCACCGAAATCGATCGCCTGTTTGATTCCGTCATGCGCGACCCCTTTGGGGCGTTGGATTGGGCGTTCCCGGGCGGTCGCGACTGGGCGCCGACCGTGGACGTTGCGGAGAGTGAGAACGAAGTCACTGTCCGCGCTGAAATTCCGGGAATTGATCCCAAAGACCTGGAAGTGAACATCACCGGGAACCAACTTGTGTTGGCGGGTGAGAAGAAGGAGTGGAGCGAGAAGAAGGAAAAGGATTTCTACCAATCAGAGTCGCGAAGCGGTTCCTTCCGTCGCACGATCCCGCTGCCCCCGTCCGTGGACGCGGAGAAGGTCGAGGCGGAGTACGCCAATGGGGTACTGACCATCCATCTTCAGAAGACACAGAAGACACCACCTAAAAAGGTGGACGTGAAGGTGAAGTGACCTGTCATGGGGGCGCAGACAACGATGCCTCCCATGGATCTCCTGAAGGCGTAAAGACTTCCGGAGTTATGCGGGCTTCGGAAGTCGGCCTTGGGCGGTGGCATGCAACCACGCGGTCGGGTAAACTAGCAGGGTACCGTCTCATCAAGGGGAGTCTGCTATGCTTTGCCGCGGAGTCCGCGGGGCGACGATTGCCGACGCCAACACCTCGCAAGAGATCCTGAAGGCCACCCTGCAACTGTTGGCCCTCATGATCCGCCAGAACGGCATCTGTCAAGAGGATGTCGCCAGCGCGATCTTCACCACAACCGTGGATCTCGACGCCGAGTTCCCCGCCTTGGCGGCGAGGCAACTCGGCTGGTTCAACGTGCCGCTGCTGTGCGGCCACGAACTGGACGTTCCCGGTTCGATCCGGCGTTGCGTGCGCGTGCTTCTGCACTGGAACACCGAGAAGTCCTGCGACGAGATCGTGCACGTGTACATCAAGGGAGCGGAGCGTCTGCGCCCCGATCTCTCGAAGCTCCCCCCCGTGGACTGGAACGAGTTGGAAAGCTGGATCAGCAGCCATCTCAATCAAGAGGTCCGTTCCAGTCGACAGTAGTCAAGCGGCGCAATCTTCGGTAGCGCTTGACGCCGGTTGGCCTGGCAACCATACTGCCAATTCTGCGCGTTTGATTTCCCTGTCGGCCGTGAGGAGATTCCTGTGATCGTCAAGCTGTCCAATGGCAAAGTGCTCCCGATCGAAATGCACAAGGTCCGCATCGTGCAGAAGACCCGGCTTACGCCGGTCCAGGATCGGCTGCGGTGCATCGAGGAGGCCGGCTACAACACCTTCCTGCTGCGGACCCGGGACGTGTTCATCGATATGCTCACGGACAGCGGCACCAACGCCATGAGCGACAACCAGTTGGCGTCGATGATGGTCTCCGACGACGCCTATGCCGGCGGCGAGAGCTACTACAAATTGGGCGAGGCGGTCAAGGACATCCTCGGATTCGAGTATTACGTGCCGGCGCACCAGGGCCGCGCTGCCGAGCACCTGTTGGGCAAGATCTTCGTCAAGCCCGGCGACGTGATCCCGATGAACTACCACTTCACCACCACCAAGGCCCACTTCGAAATGGCCGGCGGAAAGGTGCTGGAGATCTACACCGACGAGGCTCTGAAGACCTCCAGCGACTGCCCGTTCAAGGGCAACCTCGACCTCGACAAACTTCAGGAGGTCATCACGACCTACGGCCCCGAGAAGATCTCCTTCGTCCGCATGGAGGCCACCACGAACCTTATCGGCGGGCAGCCGTTCTCGCTTGCCAACCTCAAGGAAGTCAAGCGGATCGCCTCGAAGCACGGCATCCCGGTGGTCGTCGATTGCAGCCTGATTTCCGAGAACGCCTATTTCATCAAGCGGCGCGAAAAGGAATATGCCGACAAATCGATCGCCGAGATTACTCGCGAAATGGTGGCCCAGGCCGACCTGATCTACCTCTCCGGGCGCAAGAGCACTTGCGTGCGGGGCGGCCTGTTGGCTACCAACAACCGCAAGTTCATCGACCAGCTCAAGGCTTGGCTCCCGGTGTACGAAGGGTTCATCACCTACGGCGGTATGTCGTCGAAGGAAATCGAGGCCATGGCCGTGGGCCTGCGGGAAATGGTCGATATCGACGTCGCCTCCAGCTCGCCGGACCTGATCGCCTATTTCGTCGAGCAGATGGTCGCGCGGGGCGTGCCGGCGGTGACGCCGCCGGGCGGGCTGGCCGGCCACGTCGACGCCATGCAGTTCCTCCCCCACGTGCCGCAGACGCAGTATCCGGCCGGAGCGCTGACCGCCGCGGTCTACCTGACCTCCGGGGCCCGCGGCATGGAACGCGGCACGATCTCGATGGATCGCGACAAGGACGGCAACGACGTCCCGTCGGACATCGAACTCTGCCGGCTGGCGGTCCCGCGGCGAGTCTACACTATGGCCCACATGGACTACGTCGCCGATCGGCTCGCCTGGCTCTACGCCCATCGCGACCTGGTGGGCGGGCTGGAGTTCTACGAGGAGCCGCCCGTGCTCCGCTTCTTCATCGGCAAACTGAAGGCCCTGAACAACTGGGGCGCGAAACTGGCCAAAGCCTTCGAGGCCGACTTCGGCCCTGAGGCGTAACCCCCAGCCCGAGGCCCGCGTGAGCCATTTGCCCACGATTCTCGATCGGATCGTCGCCACGAAACGGGAAGAGATCGCCCGGGCCAAGGCCGCCGTGCCCGAATCGCAGTTGCGCGAGCGGGTCGCCGCCGCCCCTGCGGTCCGCGATTTCCTGGCGGCGCTGTCGCCGCCGGGTCCCATCCGGTTGATCGCCGAGGTGAAGAAGGCCAGCCCCTCGAAGGGCGTGATCCGGGCCGATTTCCAGCCCGTGGCCATCGCTCAAACCTATCAGCAGCACGGCGCCGCCTGCCTGAGCGTGCTCACCGACGTGCAGTACTTCCAGGGCAGCCTCGATTACCTTCGCCGCGTGCGCGAGGCGGTGGCCCTGCCCGTGCTGCGTAAGGACTTCGTGATCGACCCTTACCAGGTCCTGGAGGCCCGGGCCGCAGGGGCCGACGCCGTCCTGCTCATCGCCGAGTGCCTTGATGACAGCGCCCTGGCAACGCTTCACGAAGCGATCGTCGCCCTGGGCATGACGCCGCTGGTGGAACTCTACGAGCCGGAAAATCTGCCTCGTGTGCTCGGCGTCGGCGCCCGGCTCGTGGGGATCAACAACCGCAACCTCCGCACGTTCCAGGTCGACCTGGAGCACACGCTACGCCTGCGCCGCGAGATCCCGACCGATCGCGTCGTGGTCGGTGAGAGCGGAATCCGCACGCGTGGCGACGTTCTGCGACTGCAAGAAGCCGGCGTTCACGCCATGCTGGTCGGCGAATCGCTCATGGCGCGACCGGACATCGGCGCGGCCGTCGATCAGCTCCTGGGGAGATAGCCATGAATGCTTCCTGGAGAGGCGACCGTCTCTTCACGCTCTGCTGCGTGATTCTGGCTTGTCTCTTCGCAGGACCGCACACTTCGCTCGCTGCGAAGCCCGAGCTGACGTTCTTCGGCTGGTCGGACCAGCACGTCCAGACCAACGGCGATGGCGGCCATCTCGTGCCCGCCATCGAGGCCATGAATCGCCTGCCGGGCGCCGCCTATCCGGACGGCATGGGCGGGACGGTGGCCAAGCCGGCCTTCGTGTTCGGCTGCGGCGACATCACCGAATGGCCCACCAATGCGGCGAAAGGAGCCTATGACGAGTTGCTCGCCACGCGGCTGAAGTTCCCCGCGTACGACGTCATCGGCAATCACGCCAACCGCGATGCGCTGGTCGATGCGTTCCAAAGCGGCAACGTGATCCTCGTGCTCGGCGGGCACTATCACCAGGCGAAGGTCGATCGCTTCCGCGGCATCCCGTTCGTGCAGTTGCCCTCGCCCGCCAAGAACGGCCCCGGCCAAGTCATGGTCGTGCACATAACCGGGGACCGGCTGATTGCGATTCCTTG
>CAZFKF010000545.1:0-4540 GCA_964518805.1 uncultured Planctomycetaceae bacterium
AAGGTAGTTGCGGAAGCGCTGAAACGTGGGGTGCGATCCGTTTCCCAAGTGAGTGCTCAAACGCGCTCCGGCATCGACCGCCGCGCGGATCTGCTCCGGGTTTGCCGTAGTGTGCCCCAAGGCGACAATCACGCCGGTGGCTGCCACCCGCTCGATGAAGGCCGGCGAATCAGGGAACTCCGGCGACATCGTGATGATGCGAATCCGCCCGTCGGCCGCCTCTTGAAGCCGCTGGAATTCTTCCCAATTGGGCTCACGGCAGTGTCGTCTCGGGTGCGCCCCCCGCGCGCCGTCCTGTGACGTGATATAAGGTCCCTCAACGTGGATGCCAGGAATCCTCCTGGCCCAGTGGGACGAACGGCCGCACAGCGACGCAATCGTGCGCAGTGCATGCCGATGGACGTCGAAGCTCTCGGTCGTCAGGGTCGGACAGACCCGCGCCACACCGAATCGCTCGAACGCCCGGAGGATGTCGACGATCTTCTCTTCCGTCAACGCGTCCGAGGCGAACTCTTGGCCTCCGTAGCCGTTGACTTGGATGTCGACGAGCGCCGGCGCAACCCAAGGCCATCGATCCGCCCCGTCAACGGATCGCGCGCCGGATGGCATGGGCACGACGCGAGCAACGCGCCGATCCGAGATCTCGATCCGAACCGGCAGCCCCGTCTCAACCAGCCGCCCAAAGAACTCCATCGTCTCCCTCCATCATCACTGTAGCCGATTCCTGCAGAGAGCGAAACGGTGGAGGTATCGGATGCCGGCAGGACGCAGACGCCCAAGAAAAGCAACAGGCACGTTCCGAATGCCGCCTGCCGCGGCATCTGAACCGTGCCTGGAGATGCCCGATGCTGTGTGCGATCCTGCGCAAGTCCCTAGTAGGTCCGCGTGGGCGGGGCGGTTGGCTTCACCAGGGTCGTGCTCATGATCGGTCCATTCCAACTGAAGGGTAGGTTCGCGTTGCTGCCCGCCCAATGCGGGGCGTGCTCGGAATTGATCCAGTCGACACCGGCCGTCGGCCGCTGATTCGAGAAACCATACCAACGCAACGCGGCAATTCTTCGCTGCCGTTCTTCGGCGCGGAATTCGGCTTTCTGACGAACCACAGACTTCGGGTCAGAGTATTGTCTTTGATATTGTTCATAGAACCACATTTCCTGGGTGGGCGCCAATTCGCCCGGCGATATGCCGATACCGATCTTGGAGTCCGATTTGTTTTGCGCCAGCGAAGGTCCCGCCAGGAAAAGCGATACCACGGGCAACGTCATCCACAGCCACTTCATGGGCACATCTCCTCGCATGGGCTTCACCGTACGTCTACGAAATCCCTCCTGTGGCATTTCGGCTATTCCAGAAGCCTCGGATTAGACAAGTCCTGCGGATTCTTCCGGAAGTAGGGAGAGTCCGCTATGCCAGGGGGCCTGAAGCCACCGCAAAGAATCGGTCGTACGCCGGAGTGCCGCCGTCCACGGCGAGCACGTAGAGAAGGCCGCCCTCCTGCCAGGCCGAAACGGCCACTTCGCCTGTCGAGTGCATGGGATGCGGCGGCACGTCCGAAGGCAGCCCTTCGACCGAGCAGGAGGACACATAGACGGTGGCAATTCTTCCCTCGGGCCCGATCAGGTCGTAGGCCACGGCGTGGCGATTCAGAAAGACCAGCGATCGCCACCGGACTTGTGAAAACTGGCCTGACGCCAAGCTCACGAGCGAGTCGCTGAGTGGGTAGCGGGGGGACTCCTCGGTTGCCCCGAGGAGACGCCCTCCGTCTGCCGAATCGTTTCCGCGGCATTCGATGGCAAAGCTGAGGACGTCCCACTTGCTGAATTCCCCGCGCCGCCCCAACAAGCTGTACACCACGAGAAAAACGGCAGCCGCCGTTGCCGCCACGCTGCCCGCAACCAGGAGCCAGCGCCGGCGCGGGCTGCGATGCGGTCCGGGCTCCTCGTGGCCAAACTCTGCTTGGGGCGGACTGGCGACGGCCGCTTCAGGCGAAAGGGGCTGGCCCTGGGCTGCCCTGGCCGCAAGCCGGGAAAGGACTCGGGATTCCAGGCCTTCGGGCACCGGCACGTCGCGGAACGCGCGGGCCAAGGCCGCATCGATGCGCTGCAATCTCTCGAAAGCCTTGGCCAATTCCGGCGATTCGGCAAGTTGGCGCGCCAACGGCGCCATTTCCGGATCGGCCTGATCGTTGTGGCCCGGCCGGCATGACTCCATGGCCCGCCATGTCTGTGGATTGCGAATCGGATCGTTTTCATCCATGGCATTACCCCCGCGCGGGAGCCTGTGGTGGCACGGGCCGATCTTCCTCGTTTGCATCAGGTCCCAACAGTGCGACCCGCAAATGCGCCTTGGCCCTGGCCAACCGGCTCATCACGGTTCCCATGGGCATCCCGAGCCGCTCGGAGATCTCGCGGTAGGAGCAGTCCTCAAAGTAGAACATCGTCAGTACCACTCGATACGCGGGGGGTAACTCATTGAGCGCCCGTTGCAGCATTTCGCGGTCGATCGTCTCGTCCGCAGGCACGGCAGCGGGGACGTTCTCCACATTGAATTGGAGGGTCCCGGCGGCAATCGGCCTTCGCTGCCGGACGGCTCTTATGAATCGGCGTCTTAGAATCGTAAACAGCCAACTGCGAATGCTCTCGGCTTTGCGGACTTGTGCCAGTTTCTTGTGGGCCGTAAGGAAGACCTGCTGCGTGAGGTCTTCGGCATCGGCGACGGCGCCGCTCAGGCGATAGGCGTAACGGTACACCGCCGCGTGGTGTTCGGCGACAAGCTGGGCAATGTCCATCCAGGCTGGCTCGTCGGCCATGGTCGGCCCACTCTCTAGAGACCTCGACACGCGGAATTATTCCGGGATCGCTCGGGGCACCCACTTCCAGCCCCCGCATCCACTTACTGGACGAAATTGTACTCGCTTCTGGAATAAACTCCCATCCGGCAGGCTCTTATCCCATGAAGTCGCGCGGGAACGGTTTCTGCGAGACTGTGGGCATACCCATCTTTGGAGTTAGATGAACGCCATGAAGAAGCTAATGGTTGGTGCGGTTCTGTTGGGGCTTGGGCTGTTTACCTTGGGTTGCGGCGAGTCGAAGACCGAGCCGAAGAAGCCGACGACGAGCGGCCCCGCGGCAACCTCCAGCACGAAGGCCCCCGAGAAGGCTCCGGAAAAGGCCCCCGAGAAGGCTCCCGAAGTGAAGAAGTAGCCTTGCCTGGCTCTTCTGCTGGAACATCGCACCGGCGTGGAACCGGGTGCGGTCTTTCACGTGGCATGTATACGCCGTGGGAAGGAGTCTCGCGAGGGGCCCTTCCCGCGGTTGTCTGCCGCGGCTGCGTCGCCGCTTGATGAAGCCGCGAAATGGGCCCGCGCTGGGGCCCATCCTTCTTGCCTACGGTCGCTTCGGCTTGGGCACTCGGGCGCGACTGCCCTCGGAGCGTTTGCGCCGCTTTCCACGTTCCGTGCGCGTCGCGTGCCGGATTTCGGCTTCGTCAATCCGCTTGCCGAGCTGCGAACGCATCTGCTGGATCCGGTCGCGTAAGGCGGCGGCTCTTTCAAACTCCAACGACTCGGCGGCGGCGAGCATCTCGGCCTGAAGTTCTCCGAGATACTCTTCGGTGATGTACTGCGATTCCTCGTCGCGCCCGATCATTGCGTTGGAGCGGGCGTGGGCCGCGGCTTCGGCCTCGATCCCGGCCCGAATGCCCTTGCGGATCGTCTCCGGCGTGATCCCGTGCTCGACGTTGTATTCCTCCTGCACCTTGCGGCGGCGCCGCGTTTCCTCGATCGCCCGCTGCATCGATTCGGTGATCGTATCGGCGTAGAGAATCACCTTGGCGTTGACGTTCCGCGCCGAGCGTCCGATGGTCTGCATGAGCGAGGTCTCGCTGCGCAAGAAACCTTCCTTGTCGGCGTCGAGGATGGCCACCAAGGAGACCTCGGGCAGGTCGAGACCTTCGCGGAGCAGGTTGACGCCCACCAGGACATCGAAATCACCTTGGCGCAAGTCGCGAAGCAACTCGACACGCTCGAACGCGTCGAGTTCGCTGTGGAGCCACTTGCAGCGAACGTCCTGCTTGCTGAAATAGTCGGAAAGGTCCTCGGCCAGCCGCTTGGTGAGCGTCGTGACCAGGACCCGCTCCCCCACCGCGGCGCGCTCGCGGATCTGGCCCAGCAGGTGCGGCACCTGCCCCCGGGCGGGAGCGACCTCGATCTCCGGGTCGAGCAGGCCCGTGGGCCGGATCACCTGCGCGACCACGCGCCCGCTGGTCTTGCCGAGTTCGTACGGCCCGGGGGTCGCCGACACGTAGATTACCTGGCGGATTTTCTGCTCCCATTCGGCGAAGGTCAGCGGCCGGTTGTCCAGGGCGCTGGGGAGCCGGAATCCGTGTTCCACCAGCGTCACCTTGCGGTTGTGGTCGCCGTGGTACATCCCGCGGACCTGCGGCACCGTGACGTGCGACTCGTCGACAAACAGCAGAAAATCGTCGGGGAAGAAGCTGAACAACGTGTCGGGTGCGCTGCCCGGCGGACGGCCCGACAGCG
>CAZFKF010000546.1:0-4538 GCA_964518805.1 uncultured Planctomycetaceae bacterium
GACCCGTGCGACGACGAAAGGATTGCCAAGCAGATAGTGCGACGCGTCGCCCTCCTGATGTAGGAACGGGTGCCCTTGAGGGAACCGCCATTTCTCTCCCAAGTCCAACTGTTTGTATTTCTTGAAGGCATTGTCCTTTTCGTCGAAGACCCTCACTCCGTGTTCCAGCATCGCCCCAAGATCCTTCATCCGGGAGTAGTGCGTCGCCAGACGCTCGGTTCCGCCGGCATCGCGGGCCACCAACAGACCCTCGATCCAAATTGGCCCTGGAGCCGCCATCGGGCACATCGGCCTGCTGAAGCCTTCCTGATCGACAAAGTAGTCCAGGTTGACTCCGGCGCCCGGGTCCAGTCCCCCGCGTCCCGGCAGGGCGGATGTTGCCCCGGACGTCTGGAAATGCCCCAACGGATAGCCGGGCCGGTTGGTATCGCCCCAGAACCACCACAGACGATCGCCCCACGGAACCGCCATCACGCTGTCCTGCCCAGTGACCCGGCCGTTCAACAACGGTTCGCGCAGCGGCACCGGCTGGCCCAACAGCACGCTGTCGGCATAGATCCCCGCGCCGGTGACCCGGTAGAGACGCTCGGCGAGGTTCCGGCGAGCGATCTTGATTTCAGCAATCGTCCCTTCGCGGGCCTCAAGCGATACTCCTGCAAATCCGAATCCGTCCTTGGCAAACTCGTACCCGTGGCTTTGGACGAAATAGAACACCTTGCGTCCCATGAGGCCCGGCTCGAGGAACGCGACGAGCCCGTTGCTGTCGGTGTAGTAGCGCGTGTTGTGGACGGTGCGGAGTTCGACCAGCGGGACTCCTCGGCCCGTCTGACTATCGACGACTCGAATACCGAAGTAACGGCTCGGCTCGGCGGCCGAAACCGCCGTGACGGCGACGGCGAGCATGAAGAATTCACAGATTGGGGTGGATCGCATCGCGGGGCACCTCCCAAGCTGCCGAACTCGACGGTGGTGGACTATGGTAGACTATAATCAGTGTGCCGTAGCGATGCTATCCCCGTGGAGCCCTCCCAATGGATGACGATCGCGTTCGTCAGGAGAACCTGGAAAAGATCCTCCTTTCGCCAAGTTACCGCGTGGCGTACAAGGATGTGGACTTTCTGTCGCATCCGAAGATGCGTGCCGCGCGGATCGAATTGGAGTTGCTCAAGCCCGAGATGATCCTGGAGCGGGCGAAGGTCGATTCTACGATCGTGGTCTTCGGGAGCACGCGAATTCCGGATCCCGTGGTGGCTGCCAGGCAACTTGAGGAGGCAAAGGTCCGCCTGGACGAGACCCCCGACGACCCCCGCCGCCGCCGCGCGTTGGCTCGGGCGGAGCGTGCCGCCGCCAAGAGCTGCTACTACGACCTGGCTCGGCAATTCGCGGCCATGGTTGCCTCCCAAGGTCAGCAAGCCAAACGGCGTCATTATGTCATCGTCACCGGCGGCGGGCCGGGCATCATGGAGGCAGCCAACCGCGGGGCCTATGAGGTCGGGGCGAAATCCGTGGGGCTGAACATCCGCCTGCCCATGGAACAAGAGCCCAATCCCTTCACCACGCCCGAACTCTGCTTCCAGTTCCATTACTTCGCCATGCGGAAGCTCCATTTCCTGCTTCGCGCCAAGGCGCTGGTGGTCTTCCCGGGCGGATTCGGCACGCTCGACGAGTTGTTCGAGACGCTCACGCTGCGTCAAACGCGCCGCATGCAGGATATCCCGATCATCATCTTCGGCCGCGACTACTGGAAGAAGGTGATTGACTTCGAGTACCTCGCCGAAGAGGGCGCCATCGACGAGTCCGACCTCGACTTGTTCTGCTATGCGGACACGGCCGAGGAGGCCTGGGAGAAGATCGTCCGCTTCCACGCCAAATAGCGCCCAGGTGCCGTAGCTCCGCCACCAGGAAGGGTTGCCGGATGGGCTGCGGCGTGCGTACATTGCATCAAGGATGCGAGTCTGTGGCTCCGCAGGAGAACGGCTTCGCGGAGCAGGGTACGCGTCTCTCGGGGAAGCGGACCAGCGGCATCGGCGGCTGTCCTTGAACGTTGTCTTCCTCGCGTGGGCAATCCAAAAACCATCCATGGAGTCCCTCATGCGGCTCGTTTCTTCAAAGCGATTTCGTTGGCAGAGCGTTGCTGACATACTGGCGGCGTTGGCGTTGGTCGTATCAACGGCTGCGGTGACTGCGGCCGAGGACGCCAAGTCCTCGCGGCCAACCACGAAGACACCGGAAGCCAAGTCACCTCAGGCGGCCCCTGCTCCTGCCAAGGCTGATCCGTTCGTCGTACCCAATGGTTCGCCGGAGGAACTCCTCAAGTACCTCGAAGGCCTGGGGCAGTTGGAGCCTTCCGGCCATGATCCCGCCAGCCTCGCTCAATTCGCCAAGAAGATGTCTGCGGCAGTCCTCCAGGCTACGGACATGGTGCTGGCTTCCAAGCCGACGGAACACCAGGCCGCCGAGGCGGCCCAGTGGAAACTCGAAGGCCTGCTTCTGGCCGAGCGGGGCGGCGACACCGAGGCAAATGCCAAGCGGAAGGCGCTTCCCGCGGAGTTGGAGAAGCTCGGATGGAAGCAACTGGCCCGAACGGCACAGGGAATCATTCTTGGCGAGGAGGTATCTCGCTTCGCAGGCGACAACAAGGGCTTTCGGGATCTGCTGAAGCGAATCGAAGCGTATCTCGCGCAGGGCAGCGTCGGACGCCGAGAGGTGAGCCTGATGATGGACGTCGCCATGGCCGCCGAGCAATCCAGACCCGATGTCGCGCCCGAAGCCTATCAGGTTTTCGCCAAGATCCTGGCGGCCAATCCCGATAAGGAGACGGCCGCTCTCGGGGCCAAGCTCGAGGGAGCGGCGCGACGGCTTCGGCTGGTCGGCAAGCCCATGGTCCTCGCGGGCCAGAGCCTCGACGGCAAGCCGCTGGATTGGTCGAAGTACCGCGGAAAGGTCGTTCTCGTGGCGTTCTGGGCCACATGGTGCGGACCGTGCCGTGAGGAACTGAAAAGCATCCGGGAGCAATACGCTGCGTTCCACGACAAGGGTCTGGAGGTCATCTCGGTGAGCGTCGACAAGAGCCGCGAGGCCCTCGTGGAGTTCATTCAGGACACCCCCGTGCCGTGGACCGTGCTCGCAGACCAGGCCTTGCATTCGAGTCAGGCCGACAAGTCCATGGGCACCTTCTACGGGGTCTTCTCGATCCCACAACTGATCGTGGTGGACAGGGATGGCAACGTGGCGGCAACGAACGTGCGAGGGCCTCGACTGCGCGAACTGATCGAAAGCCTACTGGGGAAGACCAAGTCGTAGAACGACCGCCATCAGGCGATCAGTGGAACGTGAATCCGATGCCCACTCTCGGCGGCGGCGCGCAATACCCCCAGCGATAATGGGGATAGCGATAGTAGTAGTAATCGTCGACGAACACCGGAGGCGGAGGGCCTACTACGACCGCTTCCCGTCGGTACGGCGGCGGCTCCTGCATTGCCTGGACCACGGCCGGATTGAGGCCCTGTTGCTGAAGCGCGATGAGATCCTGGGACGTGAGGTCCCGATTCATGCCATGGTAGCGAATGTGGTTGACGATCAGGTTGTCCGCAACTCCGGCGTTGCGCATGGCCACGACCTCTTCCACGCTGACCGCGCCGGACGCCACCTGGCGTCGCATCGTCTGCTCGATCAAGGCACGGTTCTGCGCCTCGCTCTCGTCCATGCCGTTGCCGATCGCCGCTCCGGTCAGGGCTCCGACTCCCGCGCCGATGGCGGCACCAGGGCCGGCCTTCCCGACGGCGCTTCCCATCATTGCCCCCACTCCAGCGCCGCCAAGTCCTCCGAGCAGGGCCCCTTTTTCAGTATGCGATGCCGACTCGCATCCCGCCGCACAGGTAGAGACGATGGCCCCAAGGATCGAGAACCAGCGAAGTGTGTGGGTCATACATGGGACTCCGCGGACGCTCAGGATTTGTCGATAGCGTCGATGAACCGTATCGGCAATCCTGGCTGGCAATCTAAGGCGGACGATTATGCGAAGGTCTGAATGCGAGGTCAAGATAAGATAGACGGTTTCGGAAAGGTGGGCATTGCTTTAGGAACAGGCAAGGAGGCTGGCTCAGGGGACTGGCAATCAAACGACAATGCGCCGAGAATAGCGGACGCTGACGAACGAATACCGGAGTCAGAACAGGACTGGACTGCGTGAGGGCCGTGAGGACGACAACATGACACACCGGACCATCGGGCTGGCTGGCCTGGGGCTGCTGGGACGCGGCATTGCGGCGTGCTTTCTTGGACACGGGTTCCGCGTCATCGCGTTCACGCGCCAGGAAGCGACCCATGCCGAAGCGCGGAAGTACATCGGCCACGCCATTGACGACCTGGTGAACCGGGCGGGGTTTCCTGCGGCGCTGACCCAGGAGTGGCCCGAACGCTTCGTCCCGGTTCGCTCCTGCGAGGGGATGGCCGAGAGCGAATTCGTGATCGAGAGCGTGCTCGAGGACTTCGCCGCCAAGCAGGAGCTTTTCGACCAGATCGAGTCGCTCGTCGGC
>CAZFKF010000547.1:0-4536 GCA_964518805.1 uncultured Planctomycetaceae bacterium
GCTCGACGACCCAAGCCGTGTAGGCGTCGCACTCCAAGACCATGCTCAGCGCTGCCTTCGGAGTGACGAAGCGGTACCGCGTCGCCGGCCGGTCGCGCCCGGCGACTGGCTCGCTGTGAACTCGCCACGCATCCGAGGAAATCCGTCGGCTTTCTAGAAAGCCCGGCTCGCCTTGCTCGGGATCGAAATACTCTCCGTGGTCCGGATCGGGCCGGTGTGGCGTGGTGTAGGTGATCGGGTCCCAGCCGCAGGTGTCGAAGAATTCGGCCTCCGACATGCCGCCCATGCACGCATTCAAGAACTGCGGCATGAGGAAATGCGTGGTCACCGGCAGGCGGTCGGGCACGCCGCCATCCAGAGCGGTGAGCATTCGCTGCTTTGCGGTCATGGTCATCGCGGCACCCCGTCCTGGACCGAAAAGGTATGCGTCTTCTCGTGCGCGAGCTTCAAGACGAAGTTCGTGTATCTTCCCGACTCGGTGTGAGGCACTTCGTTGCCGTCGTGCAGCACGCGCGCGGTCTTGACGCCCGGCGGTAGCAAGACTCGGAAGGACTGGCTTCCCGCTTTCCCCTTCACCCAGCCGCGGACTTGACGGGCATCGCAGGCGTATCCGAAGTCGCGGTCCTTCAGCACGCCGGGGTTCTCGATGCCGAACCCCGCGGTATACCAGGCGGCAGGGACGCAGGGATCGATGTGGATCGTGCCCCGGACGTCGGCGGAGACCCCCAGCAGGATCTCGCCCACGACCGTGGCGTTGTATTCGGCCGGGTATTCGGCGTACTTGGGGGTCGAGTCCTGCCCGTCGTCGCCCGGAGTGAATCGGCCCAAATCGTAGCGTTCGCCGAAGAAGCCGCGTCCTCCGCCGGACGGACGCCGGTACAGGTCGTTCGCATAGCGGATGGTCTTGTAGATTCCCTCGGCGTCCCCCATGCGTCTCCGCATCCAGACGTCGTGTCGCCAGACGCGGGCCAGTGCGGTCCGATCTTTGTCCGGGTTGATGGAATTCAGTTCGTCGTCGGTATACGTTTCGGGCAACTCGGTGGTCCACGTCGGGCAATACGCGTCCCGGAAGCGGTAGAAGGAATCCTCATGGGCCCGGAAGTATCGCCAAATCCGGGCCGCCTGCTCGTCGCCCGCCAGGCCATAACCGATCATGGCGAAGTTGACGTCCGACATGCCGTGGGTGTGCTTGCGGTAGGGGGCATCGGTCGGATGGATCTCGAATTCGGCCAGTCCGGCGTTGCCTGTGCCGTCGGCCTGCATCTTGTCGCCCGTGAACTTCACCCAGGTCACGGTGCGCGAAGCAAAGGGCACGACGGCGCGGGAACCGTGGCCGGGACCGAAATGAACCGGCACGCTCGATCCGTCGCTGAAGTCGAGATGGCCGGCGGCAAACGTTTCGCAGGGCGGCACTCCGAAGGCCTGCCGGTTGTAGAGGATGACCCGGTTGATCGCCGTGGCCGCCTTCAAATTGACTTGGATCCAGGCGCCGACGGTCTCCCCCTTGGCGGCCCATTCCCTTTGCCCGGCCGCCGCACCGATGCCCACCGGATCGATGGATCCGTAGCCGAGGACACCGTCGATGGCCTTTGACGCGGCGTAGTCGGCGCTGTACTCGGAGCTTACGCCACCGACGGCGCCGGGGCGGTCGCTTCGGGCAATGTCGTTCGTCTCGGCGTATTCGTAGAAGTAACCCAGCTTCGCATCCCAGAGGTGCCGCTTGGCGCCGGCGGCCATCCGATCGGCCACCGCATCGTAGTGACTGCGGTTGGCGGCGTGTCCCAACACGTCTTCCAACGCGGCCAGTTTTCGCATCGCCAGGTAGGCCGAGGCTTGGGCCGTGCCGTCGGTGCCGCGCCGCATCAGCGAATCGTGGTCGTAGTCCTGGCTGTCGAGCATGCCCTCGTCGTCGATCCAGCTTTCGAGCCATCGGGCGGCGTCGCGCATGTAGGAGATATTCTGGCGAAGCCACTCCCGGTCCTGCGAGAAACGGAAGATCATGTCTCCGGTCAGAATGAGATCGATCGTTCCGGAGGCCCGCAGCGCATAGGTGATCGTGGTCCCGTCCTTGGAGCGAAACCCGAAGACCGTGCCCAGGCCGTTCCCCTCGGTCGATTGGATGCCCCCGTTCGACAGGCGGCAATGGCGGACCGTGTGTTGCCATCCGGTCAACACCAAAGGGAGGTTCTTCTCGCAGAACAGGTAGGCCCGCGTCTGATACTTGACGTCGATCCCGCAGTACCAGCCGCCGTAGTGGTTCAGCGCATCGACCATCCATGGCCTCTTGCTGGGGGCGCCGCTTTGAATTTGGCACGGCTTGAGCGTGTTTTCCCAATTCCCCTTGAATACCCTGGCAATGTCCGCGTCCGGAGTCGTGACGACCGGCAAAGCGATGAGGCTGCGCGGAGTCGCCAACACCGTAGACAGCATCGCGCCAACGTTCAGCGCGACGAAGCACCACGACGCTCCGGTTGGGCGGCGACCTCGTTGTCGGGCAGTCAAGGATCGTCCTTTCGCTCTCGGTGTTTTGCCGTGTCGAAGCATAGAGCCATCATTGGCCGGGCGCCACGGCGGGCAGATCGGCGGCGCTGTTGGGATCGGCGACGGCCGCAGGCCCCTTCTGGAGCCAAAGGCGGGCCACGCGGCGGATGGCTTCCATGTCGTCGCCGCCCACGCCGTGGATGTTGTAGTAGATCCCCTGTTCTTCGATCTCGTTTGGCAGAGCGAAGAAATCCATGCCGGCCGGCGAAAAGTGGTTGGGATAGAGCTTCAGCGATTTCTCATCAACCACGTGCCCCTGGCTGTTGAGCCAGCCAATGGGCCAGTGGTCCCAGCACGACGAGACCCAGCCGGTTCCGCCCGTATCCTGGTGCGAATGCTCCTTGATCCGCGTGTAGTCGTGGCGGTAACCGGAGGCGTCGCCGAAAATGCAGAACGCCGATCCTTCCTTGAGCGGCAACACCAAGGCCACCCCGGCCGCATCGTCGAGTTCCTTCCAGGTCGAGCCCGCTCGGCGCGGCGCGGCGGCCCATAGGGTGCCCGGGGTGAGCGTCCAGAATACGTCGTAGCGTTTCGCTGAGAAGGCGTCGAGCACGGACAGCGCGTGGCGCTCGCCTCCCCTCGCCCGCTCTGCGGGAGAGGGGCCGGGGGTGGGGGCGGCCGGCTTTTCATCGGCCCCCCGCAGCACGTCAAGCCAGCGTTTGCCCACGGGGCACATGCCGATCAACTCGATCGGCTCGCGCGCGTAGCCGTGGTGCTGGCCCGGGAGCAGCGTGCGATAGGTCTGCCGCCGCAACACAAGACCGTTCGGGTAGGCCCAGAAGTCCTCGGTGGCCCGGTACGCCGGTTGGCCGGTCGTCATGTTCACGCCGAAGTAGGTCCAACGGACCCAGACCCTCTTGGGCCCGGGTTCGATGATATCGACGAACGTGTTTCGCTCCTGTCGCCCCCACTGGTTGAACAGCTCGGCCCAACCGTCGTTGCCCTCAAAGAACTGGTAACATACGCCGGCGCCGCTGGGAAACTCGAACCAGGGGCAATAGCTCCCCTCATGCGAAAAGACGAAACGATAGGGAAACGCCTTCCAGGAGACAATCACCGCTTTCTTCGGGTTCAGGTCCGCACAGGGCGGGCACGGAAGCGGGCCCTTGTAGTTGCCGAAGACGTAATCCGAAACCTCGACGGCCGAAACCCCGTCGCACTTTCTCGCGGCCAACTCGGCCATGGTGATCGGCGCGGGCCGGGTCAGTTCCGGCGGAAACGGCAATTCCGCTGCCTGCGAAGGCGCATACGTCAGCAAGGACGCCAGCAAGCCCAAACAAGCACTCAGCGTTTTTCTCATCGCTCCGACTCCTCACGAGCAGAAGATTTCTCGATTTCCAAGGACCACCCGCGTCAGGATCGCTGCGTATTCACAGTATTTCTGCGCCCCGGCGGGCTTGACCGTGCCGTCCGGCAGAGGATGGTATCGTTCGCGCCAGTGGCCGTCGGCTTTGCCCGCCCGGCAGACCTTGCGCACCGATTCGACGAGGCGGTCGGTGGCGCGCATGCGTTTGCAGGCGGTCGCCTCCAGGTGCCACACCCGCCCCATCGCCGCCACGTCGTTGAGCGGATTGAACTCGAACGGAACCGGTTCGTTGAGTTCCCATTTCTCGTAGCTGAAGGGCTTGGTCACGCAGAGCGTCGGCATGCCTCCGTGCCAGAACCCGGGCTCGTTCATCAATCGCGGCCAGAGCCGTTCGAGTTTCTCGCCGGCGGCAACACCGAGTGCGACCGCCGCCCAGTTCACGTCGGACAGCCCGTGCGAGTCCACCAATCCGCGCTCGGCATGGATGTACTCGGCGAAATGGTCCTGACGCCAGAAGGCGGCCACGAAGGACTCCGCCAGGCGATCGGCCTGGGCCGACCAATCGGCATGCTTCGTCTTGTCGCCCACCGCATGGAAGAGCCGCGCCAGATCCCGGAACGCGCGGATGGCGTAGCATTGGGTCACGCCATCCCATCCGAAGCGCGGCGGGCATTCGATGTAGAACCCTG
>CAZFKF010000548.1:0-4533 GCA_964518805.1 uncultured Planctomycetaceae bacterium
GCGCCCACGGCCAGCTCGGGCACGATCAGCCAGCGGAGTCCCTTGGCCATGTGCTGGATCTCCTTCTCGGTGATCGGCACGTAGCCCCAGTGGTCCGGCGAGGCCCGGTTGTAGATCGAGACGAAGTCCTCCACGTCCTTCCGAAATCGCGCCCGGTTCAGGGTGCGAAGACGGATGTTGTATCGGGCGATGATCTGATCGCAGATCGGTTGGAGGCGTTCGGTGCTGGCCGGCAATTGATCGCGGAGTCCCTGATAGGCGAACAGGTCTTGCGCCTTGCGGAACCCGCAGGTTTCGATGAGCCGCGGATAGTAGTCGGGATTGTAGGACAGAAGGAACGTGGCCGGCGAATCGAAACCTTCGGTCAGGATGCCCAACCCGTAGTGCAAGGCCGGGTTCAACGGCCCGCGAAGGTCGCGAATGCCGTGCGGGGCGAACCACTCCTTGACGGCGTCGAACAGGGCTGCTGCGGCCTCCTGATCGTCGGCGCATTCAAAGAAGCCCCAGAAGCCCCGCTTTTCGCCGTAATGCTCGTTGTGGTGATGATTGAGGATGGCCGCGATCCGTCCGCACACCGCACCGTCGCGAAAGGCCAGGAAGGTCTGGATCTGGTTCCGCTCGTAAAACGGATGGTGACGGTAGCCGACCAGTTCCGCCTGATCCATGCGCAGCGGTGGAATCCAGTTCGCATCCCCCTCGTAAAGCCGCCAAGGGAAGTCGAGAAACTGCTTTTTCTCCCGCCGCGTCGTTACCGGACGTACAACGATCTGGGACATGAGGCACTTCTCAGCGCGGGTCGCGTGTTCGGGATTCGCCCGGAGCCATTCCGGGCCGCCATCGTCCCCGTATGCTAACAGGATCGGCGCGAGCGTTCCAGTTGGCTTGCGTTTTCTCCAGCCGCCCGCGAGAATGCCAAACGTGGGCCGGCGGTCCGCATTCCCAGAATCGTGGAAGCCCACGTGGAATCGCCCCCGAGCCGTGACCGCTGGTCTCGCCTTTCGAGAAAGATCTCCCTCGCATGCAGAAAATCCTCCTCGGCATCCTCCTTCTCACACCTCGCGCCGCCATCGCCGCCGACGAGCCGCGCCAAGAACTCAGCCTCAACGGCGTCTGGCAGTGCCAGCGCGTCGCAGAGTTGTCCGAGCCCCCGGCGCCGGGCGAGTGGAAACACTGCGCCGTGCCCGGATACGAACGCGGCGCCGACTACCAGCGGGCCTGGCTCCGCCGGTCGTTTGCCGTACCGGCCGAAATGCGCGGCCAGCGGATCAAAATTCGTTTCGGCGGCGTCAAGTTCAATAGCCGCGTTTACGTCAACGGCAAGCATGTCGGCGGGTGTTTCGGGGGCCACGAGCCCTTCGAGGTCGACGTGACCGAGGCCGTCCGCTTCGACGGTCCCAACGAACTGGCCGTCGGCTGCCACGACTGGACCGGGGTGTTCACGCCCGGCAAGGTCCCGTTTCCCAAGAACGCCAACTGGGACGCCGAACGCAGCGCGCCGCGGGACAAGATCCTGTCGCCCATCGGAGGGCTGTACGGGCTGTACGGCATCTGGGACGACGTCACCCTGCGGGCCCACCGGCCCGTGTACGTCAAGGACCTGTTCATCAAGCCCTCGGTGCGGCGCGGCGAATTGGTGGTCGAGTACACCGTGGCGAACGAATCGGACCGCGAGGCCGAGGCGGAACTGAGCGCGGTCGTCGAGGACCAGGGCAAGGACGTGGTTTCGCTTCCCGCGGCCAAGGTCCGCATTGCCGCCAACGGCGCGGCCGCGGTGACGCTCAAGCAGCCTTGGGCCAAACCTCCGCTCTGGTCGCACATCGACCCGCACTTGCTGCACCTGCGCACGACGCTCTCGACCGGCGACCGCCTGCGCACGCGTTTCGGGTTCCGCGAGTTCTGGACCGAGGGGCACAAGTTCTTCCTGAACGGCGTTCGAGTGAACCTACTGGCCACCTCCTGGTGGCCGCCGCACGGGTGGATGACCCGCGACGAGATCCGCAAGGCGTGGGAAGGCGTCAAGCGGATCGGCTGCGTGGCCTTCCGCACGCACACCCAGCCCTGGCCGAGCCTGCACTACGAGGTGGCCGACGAGGTGGGCCTGCTGATGGTCATCGAAGGGGCGGTGTGGAACGACGACGACACCTACCGCATCTTCGACCCGGTCTTCTGGCAGAACTACGCCAAGCACCTCAAGGCCATGGTCGACCGCGACAAGAACCGGCCCTCGGTGGTGATGTGGAGCCTGGAAAACGAGTTCTACGGCGGCCGCTTGAACGACGCTTCGCCGGCCAAGAAGGACCTGGTGCGCATGGGCCGGCTGATGAAGCAGTGGGACCCCACGCGGCCGATCCTCTACGAGTCCGACGGCGATCCCGACGGCGTGGCCGACGTGATCGGCATCCACTACCCGCACGAATACCCCGATTTCACCTGCTGGCCCAACGAGGCCCTGTGGCTCCAGAAGCCGTCCGCGCAGTCGCAGATGTTCCTCAACGGCGCCAAGGAGTTCGTCTGGAAGAAAGACAAGCCGGTTTACGTCGGCGAGTTCCTTTGGATTCCCTCGCGCGACCCCTCGTGGCACACGGTCTTCTTCGGCGACGAGGCGTACCAGGACTACCACCGCTACCGCAACCTGGCCAAAGCCGAGTCGTGGAAGATGCAGATCCTCGGCTACCGCCAACTGGAAGTCGGCGGCATCTCACCCTGGACGGTCATCGAAGGCGGGCCCATGGATGAAACGAACCCGCTGTACAAGGCGCACCAGGAAGCGTACCAGCACATCGCGGCGTATCCGCTCGACCGGGACTCGCGGTTCTATACCGGCGAGGAAGTCGAGCGACGCATCGAGGTGTTCAACGACGTGCCCGAGGGCTCCGTGCTCGAACTGGCCTGGACGCTTTCGCGCGACGGGGTGGCCATCGACCGGGGCGACCGGCGCCTCCAACTCGGCCCCGGCGAGATGCAACCGCTGGAAGTGACGCTGCGCATGCCGAAGGTCGATGCGCGGACGGGCGTAGCCTGGCAACTCTCACTTCGCCGCGGCGGCCAGCGCGTGTTTGAGGACCGCCGCGAATGGAGCGTGTTTCCGCGGGTGTTGTTTCCTGCTTTGCCTGCGAAGATGGGGATCTACGATCCCTCGGGCGTCACGAAGAGTCTGCTCGACGCCGGCGGGCTGCGCACGACCTCCGTGAGCGATCTGCGGCAGATCCCCTCCGGGCTCGACGTCCTGGTGATCGGCGCAGGCGCGCTTCAGGCGTCGCCGCGGGGCGTGCCGATCATCGGCCGCGCGGCCCCCGAGCGCGAAGCCCTGTCGCAATTCCTCAAACGCGGCGGCCGCGCGCTCGTGCTCCGGCAGGACGCCTATCCCGAAGGCATTCTGGATGCCGACCTGACCCAACACGCCTCGACCATGACGTTTGCCCTTCGGCCCGGCCATCCCGCGCTGCGCGGCATCGAAGCCGAAGACCTGAAGTTCTGGCGCGGCGACCACCTCGTGGCCGTTGGCGAACCGGCCCGGCCCGCCAACGGGGCGGCCATGCCCATCGTGGTCTCGGGCTCGGCGGCGGGAATCGATCACGCCCCGCTCTTGGAGCAGAGGATGGGACGAGGGCGGATCGTCTATTCGCAATTGCTGCTGGCCGAGAAGTTCAACACCGAGCCGGCCGCGGCCCGCATTCTCGCCAACCTCCTGGAGTACTTGGCTCGGCCACCGGCGGAATCGTTGAAGACTGCCGTGGCCGGCGGGTCCGATGCGTATCGTTCGCACCTGCGAGGCTTGGGGTTGCGATTCGACGACCTGACGGGGAAACTCGAAACGGCCGACCTGTCGGGCTATGGGCTGGTCGTCTGCCGCGGCGAGACGCCGCAGTTTGGCCGATTGCGGCCTTGGATCGAGGCCGGCGGCCGCTTGTACCTGCATCGCACGGCCCCCGCGCCGCTTGGGCAGGCGTGCCGCGAACTCAAGCTGGATCTTGGCATGCACCCCTGCGCGGGCCCCGTGACCCGCGGCGAGGGCGACCGCCCGCTGCTCGGCGCCATCGCGCGCGAGGACCTGTACTGGCTCGGCAAACACGTCGGCATCGATTGGGACGAGACGCCGCGCGCTATGAACATGGCCGACCGCGCGCTGACAAAGACCCTCGAAGGCAAGAACGCGGCGGCGCACGACGTGAAAGAATGGAGACTGGAGGGCGGACTGGTCGAACGCCAGGACCGCGGCGTGGTCTTCGCCACCGTGGGATCGGCCTCCAAGGAGATGGATTTCCCGGCCGCGGGCGACTACATCGTGGGCGTGCTCGCGCGAGGGACTCCCTGCTTCGACGTGTATCCGACGGTGCGGATCGCCGTTGACGGAAAGCCGCTTGGCGACGTATCCGTGACCGGCCAGTGGGAAACCGCGTGCGTGCTGGGCCGAATCGGCGCAGGCAAGCACACCGTTTCCGTGGCCTTCATCAACGACGCCAGCGACCCGCCGCGCGAGGATCGAAACCTCATGGTCGATAAGGCGTTCGTGGCCCGGGACGACAACGCCAG
>CAZFKF010000549.1:0-4529 GCA_964518805.1 uncultured Planctomycetaceae bacterium
GAACAACCAGGAGCGGACAATCCTTGAGGAGACCTATGGTTTCCTGCGAAAGCTCGAACACCGGCTGCAGATCCTCTTCGATCTGCAAACGCACCTGCTGCCCGACCAACCGGAGGAACTCCGCAAGGTCGCGCTGCGCATGGGGTACGCCGACGCGCCGGGGCAATCCGCCCTGGCGGCCTTCCAGGGCGAGTATCAGACGAAGACCGACTTGAATCGCCGGATTCTCGACCATCTGCTCCACGACGCCTTTAACGGAGACCGCCAACGGCACGCCGAATCGGACTTGGTGCTCGACCCCGACCCACCCGAGGAACGGATCGCCGAGGTGCTGGGCCGCTACCGGTTCCGTGACGTGAAGCAGGCTTACCGCAACCTCATGGCCTTGGGCGAAGAGAAGATCCGCTTTCTTTCGACGAGGCGCTGCCGGCATTTCCTGGCGGCCATCGCGCCGCAGCTTCTGACGGCGATCGCGGCCACGCCCGACCCTGACTTCACGCTGGTGAATCTCAACCAGATCAGCGATTCGCTGGGCGGAAAGACCGTTCTCTGGGAACTCTTCAGTTTCAATCCGCCATCGCTCACGCTCTGTGTCGAGGTGTGCGCCTACAGCGCGTATCTCTCCGGGATCCTCACAAGCAGTCCGGGGATGATCGACAGCCTCATGGACAGCCTGGTGCTGGACAAACTCCCCTCGCGCGAGTCGCTCGGCCGGACCTTGGCCGATCTGTGTTATGCCGCCGAGGACCTGGACCCGATCCTCCACAGCTTCAAGAACGATCAGCAGCTTTGCGTCGGCGTTCGTGACATCCTGGGCAAGGAGGACGTTGCCGCCGTGACGGGCGTGCTCTCGGACATCGCCGAGGTGTGTCTCGCCCAAATCGCTACCCAAGAGTACGACCGGATGGTGGCCAAGTTCGGTGTGCCCACGGTGGGCGAAGGATCGCGCCACGGGCAGCCGTGTGAATTGGCGATTGTAGCGATGGGCAAGTTCGGCGGGCGCGAGATGAACTACCACAGCGACCTGGACCTCGTCTTCCTCTACGAGGCCGACGGTCAGACCGTGCCCACGCGATTCGCCCCGCGCAATCAGACCACCTCGAACCAGCATTTCTTCAGCGAGTTGGGACAGCGGATCATCAAGAGCACCAGCCGACTCAGCGCGTTGGGCCGACTCTACGAGGTTGACGCCCGACTGCGACCCACCGGCAAAAGCGGAGCACTGGCCACCTCGATGGACGAACTGGCGCGCTACTTTGCCTTGGGAAGCGGGCAGCTTTGGGAACGCCAGGCGCTGTGCAAGGCCCGCGTGGTGTACGGCTCGCCACGGGTCGCCAAGCTGGCCATGACCACGATTTACCAGGCCGCCATGGATCGCCGCTGGCGCCACGCCGACGCCGAGGAAATCCGCAAGATGCGGCGCCGGATGGAGGAGGGCGCCTCCGGGGGCAGTCTGAAGCTTGGACCGGGCGGAATCGTCGACATCGAATTTCTCGTGCAGATGCTCCAGTTGAAGCATGCGCGGCGCAACGCCCGAGTGCGCACGCCAAACACCTTGGCCGCGCTCGCGGCCCTCGCGCGCATCGAGGCTCTCTCGGGCGACGACGCCGAGTTCTTCGCCCAAAGCTACCGCTTCTTGCGGACCGTGGAGGGGCGGTTGCGACTGATGAATTCCACGGCCCGCGACAGACTCCCCGACGATCCCACCGAGTTGGCCAAACTGGCGCACCTGCTGTCCGCCCCCAGCAGCGAGGCGGTGTTGGCCGACTTCGACCGGTACACGGGCGAGACTCGGGCCCGCTTCGATCGCGTCTTTGACGCCGAGAAGGGTTAACACGCGCCGCCTGGGAAAATTCCACGGCCCGTGGATCTTGCGTCGCACGTTCGCCAGTTGTCCTGCAAGCGGGGGCTTCGCCAGGACCTGCATTCCGCCCGCCCCGACCAAGGTCCAACGGCTAATCGACGACTTCGATTTGGTTGACGATCTGCACGAAGCCGCAAACCCGAGAGACCGCTTCCTGGGCCAGTTGTTTGTCGTAGAAGCTGGGTACGCGACCTCGCAAAAGGAGTGTACCCCGTTCGTACTGGCACATAATCTCCCGAATGGTTCGGTAGGGACTCTTGCGAAGGTATTCCTCCGCAACTTCGATGACTTCGCGGGAGTCCGGCGTCTGGAGAAGTGCGGTCATGCTCTGGCTTCCTGAACGTGTCGCTCCCCGTAAGACGCCGCCTCTCGCGAACTGGCGAGATAGGATGCGCGACGCCAGTGCGTAGCCGAAAGCGAACCGCCCAGGGAACAGTGACTGCGCCACCGGCCAGAGATGCCGGCTTGCTGAGTGGCTGCAAACGGATACTGCGCCAAATTCTCACGCCTCCCTTTGGATTGGCAATGCCACTTTAGAGTTAAGTGCGGAGGCGATCCGAGGAATCCGAGCCAGGCGGATGTGAGCGAAGACGATCAGGAAACGACGGAACGTCATACCCGGAGGCGGCTCGGAATGCGTCCGTCGAACCGCCGGCCCCGGATATCCCCTCATCGATCGCTTTGCGGATCGCGGTCCGTGGTATCGTTGGAGAAGGCAAAGAACCAGTCGCTATCGGCCCCGCCCAGCAGTCGGTCGATCGCCTTGTCGTTGAGCACGGTTCGATTGGCTTTCAGCAGAATTGTCTTCTTGCCGAGCTTGATTCCGCGATCCAATTGGCTCGCACGCGCCGCGAAATCGTCCTGCGCTGTCGCCCAGTACTGTTCAATCGCGGCGAGGGCCTTGGCGTCGCTATCGTACTTCGTCGTACCGCCGATCAGGATTTCCTCGCCATCGCCCCCTTGGAGTCTGTCGCGCCCCTTTCCACCAATCAACAGGCTTCTTCCCGGCGACTCGGCGAGCACGCCAGCGGAAGCGTCGAGCACGTCGTTGCCGTCCCCACCCAAGAGCACGTTATTGCCCGGCCCGCCGTAGAGGACGTCGTTGCCTGCATCGCCGTAGAGCCAGTCGTCGCCGTCGCCGCCGTCGAGGATGTCCCTGCCCGCGTTGCCGAAGAGGACGTCGTTGCCGCCCCGCCCCTCAATGCGGTTGGCCGACGCGTTGCCTTTGATCCAGTCGGCCGACTCGGTGCCGATCACCCTTTCGATGGTCCCTCGGAGGGTCAACGTGTTGACGTTCGTCGGTCGGAAGATCCTCTGGGCAGAGCGGGCAGCGAGATTGACAGTCACGCCTACGGCGGACTCGGAGACGTCGAGACTGTCGGAACCCTTGGTGTCGGCGATCGTGGTCCTCGTGCCCAGTCCGGCGACTGCGTAGGTATCGTTGCCCTTCCCGCCGTCGAGCGTAAGCTGCTCCACGCCGCTGGACTGAACGGCCAGACCGTTGATGACGGCCGCGTTGGTTGTCAGGGCGACGGCGTCGGACGCGGCCGTGCCGCGAAGCAGGAGGGTGTCGACGGGGCGGCCGTCTCGTGCTTGGAAGGCGACCCCGCCGGGAAGCAGCGAATCGGCGCCCGGCGGCCAATCGACGACGAGCGTGTCGGCCTGATGGTCGGCGCCCACGATGGTCAGCGAATGGAGCTGTGAGAACGGTTCGTCGAGCAGCAGTTGGCCGTTGCGCTGGTTGACCACCTGGAAGTGGCCATTGCTGCGCCGAAAGACAACGCCGCCCCCGCCCGGTCGAATTGGGATTGCGACCACCGCGTCGGCGGCGTTGACGGTCACGGTGAAGGTCCGCTGGAACGTAGCGTCGTCGGCATCGTCAAAGGTGTCATTCTGTCCGGCGTCGCGCACGGTGACCGTGATGATTGCACTGCCATGCTGCCCGGCGACCGGGGTGTAGGCGATCGATCCCGTTGCGTCAGGGGATGTGTACGTCACACTGGGACTCGGGATCAACCCCGGGTTGCTGCTGCTGGCGGTGATCCTCAGGGCCTGCGACTCTCCAATCCCGGCGGAAATACCCCTGAGATCGATCGTCTGAATGCCCGAGCCGACGGAGATCGGCGCCGGATCGGTGATCGTGTTGAGGGTCGGCGGCAAGTTCTCGGGGTGCGTGCCGCCGAGTTCGTACGGGCCCGCGTCGTACCCGCTGCCGACCGGACGGGCGTTCCCATCGCGGTCCTCGGCCGGCCCGGCCGGCGCCCGGTCGATGGCGGGGCTCCCGGCCAGCAGACGCCAATCAGGGCCCAGGAGGGGATCGGCGTGGAGTCCGTGCGCGTCCATGCCGCTGGCCGCCGCCCAGGTTCCATTCTGAATATCGTTGGCCGAGTAAGAGTTGCCGGACCACTCGATGACTTCGTCGGAGCGGTTCGCGGAGTAGTAGATGTTGTAGTCGCCGACCAGTTGAGCCCCGGACGTGATGTAGATCAGAATGGGGTCCTGCCCCGTCGCCGCAGTCTCGACCCAGAGGTTCCCGTTGGCCGTGATGTGCAACGGCGCCGTGGGATTGTCGTAGTCGCCCAAGACAACCGGATAATCCCTCTGCAGGCAATTGCCGATGAGGTTGTGCGACAGCGTGAAATGACGCAACGCGCCGGGATTGCTC
>CAZFKF010000550.1:0-4524 GCA_964518805.1 uncultured Planctomycetaceae bacterium
TGACGTTCGGATTGGCGCGGATGGCGTTGATCCCCAGGCGCCGCAGTCCCGCCATCCAGGCCAGGCACTGGCGGAAGTAGTCCTCCGGGTTGGCGAACGTGTCGCCCAGGTTCCAACGACGCCAATCGGCCATGAACATGTCGTAGAACTTGCGGTACCCCAGGGCGTCTTCGCAATGGGTCTTCCCGAGTTGCTCGTAGTGACGGGCGAGCCGGGCGAGGTCCAAGGCGCTGCCGATCCCGTACTCCGAGAGCCAGACCGGGAACTCGCCGCCGCTGACCGTGCGCAGCGTGCGAATCACATTGGCGTCGTGCGGGAGCGGTTGATAGGGATGCTGGTCCGATAGGATGTCTTCCCAGCGGTTCGAGCCGGGGTTCGAGATCCGCCCGATGCTCGCCCGGGTCTCGCCTTCGCCAAGCGGATACGGGACGAACGTCGATAGATCGGGCTTCGGGCCGGGGGAGAGGTAGCCGTAGGTCCAGGCGCCGTTGGGGTTCTTATCCGTCGAAAACTCGGCGGTCACGTCGTACGTCTTGCCGTCGGACGACTTGAGGGTCATGGCCAGGGCCGTCGTGTCGCCGAACGGCTTTTCGTTGCCGATGCCCACGACGACGTCGATCGTGTCGCCCTTGGCAACCGAAATCGTCTTGGCGAACTCGGCCTTGCCGCCGAAGCCGCGCACGTTGATGAACCCCTCGTAGATCGGTCGCCCTTGATGGAAGATGTGGGTGTCTGTCGTGGCCACCCCGTGGACGACGATATTGCTGAAGGTCGCCGCCAAGGCGTATTGCCCCGCCGCTGGCGCGGTCCACCGCACGACGCTGTACTCACCCGCGATGCCGGGGTGCAGGGCGAACACGCCGGGCGGCCAGGTGGTGCCGTCGAAGAAGTGCTCCTTGGCGAGGACGTTCTTGGTCACGTTGGGCACGAGGCCCGTGTCGACGCGCCACGTGCTCGGCCCCACGACCTTGGTCCCCCGCGTGTAATTGTCGAATCCGCCGCTGTTGAGCATCACCACGCGCGTGTCGTCCATCGCGCGCACCTTGGGAAGGGCCGTCACAGCGCGGAAGAAGACCGATCCCGATCCGGTCTCGTTGAGCAGCCCCCACATGACGATGCTCGGATGATTCCGGTCGCGGCGGATCATGGCCAGGGTCGAGTGGTCGAACCGCTCGCCCATTTGAGGCGAATCGCCCAGGCACCAACTGGCGAAGTTCTCTTCGTAGACCAACAGTCCGATCTCGTCGCACAACTCCAGTTGGTAGCGCTGGGCGAGGCCGGCAATGAAGCGGATCATGTTGAAGCCCATCGCCTTGCAGTTCAGCAGGTCGCGGCGCAGCAAGTCGGGGTCGTAGGCCACGCGGACGCCCACGGGCGTGTCCGCGCCAGTGTGCGAACTCTTCAGGTAGATCCGCCGCCCGTTGAGGCGGAAATAACCGTTCTGCATGCGGAAGTCGCGGAACCCGCAGCGCGTCGAGTGCTCGTCACACGAGACGGAGCCCTCGGCTTCCACGCGAGCGGTCGCGCGGTACATGAACGGATCGTTGAGGTTCCACAAACGAGGTTCCGGCACGCGAAGCGTGGCGTCGACGCCCGTATCGCCCGCCGGGAGGTCCACGGCGAGGCTCGCCGCGTCGAGACTCTCGCCGCCCGACGCGGGCGCGACCACGAAGTGGATTCGCCCCTTGGCCGGCTGTTTGGCCGCGTTGCGCAGATTGGCGTGGATGCGGAGGATCCCCGTCGCTGGATCGGGACGCACGAAGAGATCTTCGACACGTACTGGGGCCGCGACCAGCAATTCCACCGAATCGGTGATGCCGCCGTAGTTGTAATCGCTTCCCGGGCTGTAGGGATGCGTCTTGTTCCGCCGGGGCGTCTGGCCGAGCACGATGCCGTCGATCGGTTCGTAGCTGGGATTGAGGACGCGGACTGCAATCCGGTTGGCGGCCTTCGGTTTGATTGCCTGCGTGACATCGAGGACGAAGGGATCTTCGCCGCCTTCGTGATGCCCGACGTGGATGCCGTTGACCCACACGTCCGCCAGATAGTCCACCGCCCAGAAGCGGAGCAGGTAGCGGCCTCCGGAGTGCAGGTTAACCGGGGCGACGACATCGCGCCAGTACCAGGCCACGCCGTGGAAGCCGGGAAAGACTTCCTGGATGATCCAGGGGACCCGGGTCGGCTTGGCCCCGGCCACGGGCGCTTCCCACCAACGCTGCTGGCGCCCGACGTTCTTGGGGTCGGGGGCAAGGGACCACGTCCCGTCAAGCGAAACAACCGCGCCCGGCACGCCGGTTTCGGCTGCGCGGGCTCCCGACCCGGCCCAGCCGAGAACGCTCGTCGCAATCGCCAGAATGACGAACACCCCACCGCGGACCCTTAGCTTCACGTTGCTGCGCATGAGGCCGATTCCTCCCATGGTATGAAGACGGTACGACTGCGTTCTCATCCCTCACTGCCCCGTCCGCGGCGGACTGCCGCCGCCTAGCTTCGCGGCCGCAGGTCAGAGACCGGCGTGGCGAAGCCTTGAATGCGATTGTCCGCCAAATGCACCTCGCGAGTCGCCGCGCCGACCCGAATGCCGACGCGTTTGGCAGGGCCCCGCGTTTCGACGAGTTCGTTTCCAACAATGGTGATATTCTCGGTCGGTCCCTGCACGTCGACGGCTACGCCGTCTTCCGGTCCCGTGTCTTCGATGCGATTGGCCTCGATGCGATTGCGGTGGGCGGCGAAATCCTTGCCGGGCTCGGCCCGGAACAGCACGCCCACCTGCCCGCTGCGGCGAAGCACGTTCTTTCGCACCGTGTTGTCCGTGTCGCGGTGTCCCAGAGAGATGCCGCACTGGCAATCCTCGATCGTATTGCCCTCGGCCAGGCCGGACTTTACGCCCCAACAGAAGAAGATGCCGATGGCGTTGCGCGTCAGACGGTTCTCGCGCATCGCGGACCGCTGCGACCCGGAACCGGGATGAAGTCCCAGCCCCACATGGTCGCGGCTGCGGCAGTTCTGCACCAACACGTCGTGACAGATCTGCCAGCTTATGCCGTCTCCGTTGTAGCTGTGGGCGGTGACGTCGCGGATGGCGATGCGGTTGCAGTCTTGCAGGAAGACGCACCCGGCGTAGTTGCCGTCGAGGTTGTCGTTGCGGGCACGATTGCCGTCGAGCGCGAGCTTTTCGATGGTCACGTCGGCGATTTCCTCGCCGCTGAGAAGCGGAAAGAGCGTCGAGACCGTGGTATCGCCCTTGAGCCAAAAATTCTCCCGAAGCGCGCGATCGAGCTTGAAGCGATTGCCGCTCCGCGCGACCAGCGTTCGCTTGACCACGTCCGCGCCGCCATGGTGCGGATTGCGCGTCCTCAAGCAGACCCCATCGCCGATTCCGAACCCCCGGGCGTCGGCCAGGGTGATCTCTTGATCGTACCAGTCGGAATCCGCGGCCAGCTTCGTCGCGACCGAAGGCTCCTTGACGAGAATGGTTTCTTCGCCGCTGCCGACGACTCGCACTTCGGACTTGAGGTACACGGCGTTTCGCAGCCGGAAGGTCCCGGGGAGGATCTTCACGGTGCCGCCACCCAGTGCGGCGACGTAGTCGACCGCCGCCTGGAGCACCCGGTGATCGCTTCCCACCAGGTCGCCCTTGGACGGACCGACGGTGACCGTGAGTCGTTCATCCCATTTCGGCTCGATCGGATCGCCCGCGGTGGCTCGGACGCGAGCCCCCGGTTCGTCCTGGCCTGCTGTGGCCATGCCCGCCGCCGAGGCGGCGAGTGCAGCGGCAGCACGCAACACATCGCGGCGACAGGGTCGATAGGGATGGCGATTCATGACCTCCTCCTGCGGCTATGTGTGGAAACCCGATTGCTTTGCCCCGATAGTGCGGATTGCGATACCACTGCCAATGTGGTATGACGGCACGAGAGAGTTGTCAAGAGACGCGCACGACGAAGGACTATGGGCCAACCGAGCGATTCCTCCGCAGCGGCGCAGCGCCCTTGGCCCCGAAGGGCCGTCTCCGGCCAACTCGCCGGGCGTCTGTCCGTACTGGCAGCAGCGTTTCTCTGGAGTTCCAGCGGACTGTTTGCCAAGTGGCCCATTTTCGACGTTTGGCCGGCCTCCACGCGTGGGGTTTCCATGGCGTTCTGGAGAGCCTTGATCGCGGCGCTCGTGCTCGCCCCCGCGGTTCGCCAGCCTCGTTGGCAGCCTGGGCTGATTCCGTTGGCGGTTGCGTTTACCCTCATGAGTGTGACCTACCTGACGGCCATGGCCCAGACCACGGCAGCCAACGCCATCTGGTTGCAGAGCACGTGTCCGTGGTGGGTGTTCCTGTTCTCGGTGATCGTGTTTCACGAGCCGATCGTGAAGCGCGACCTGGTGCCGCTCTGTTTCGGCGTACTGGGCGTGGGCACGATTCTCTGCTTCGAACTGCAAGGACAAGCCCGTGTCGGGGTCGTTTGCGGCTTGGCCGCCGGGGTCTCGTACGCGGGCGTGGTTGTCTTGATGCGGCACTTGCGCGATGAGAACGTG
>CAZFKF010000551.1:0-4524 GCA_964518805.1 uncultured Planctomycetaceae bacterium
TTTCCGCCCTTGATTATCATGGACTGACCACCTTCAACCCCTCGGAGGTGTATGCTGCTGCCCGCCGTTCTGGTGATGATGTCCACGGTGTTGGTTATCATCGGGCCGTTTCTCCTCAACTTCCTGTCTTTTGGTTTGACCATGTAGTCCAGGCGGCGACCGGCATGCCGATCAAACTCGATTGTCCGCGATGCAAGCAGTCCCTGTCGGTCCCGACGAAGAAGGCCGGCAGCTACGCCGTCTGTCCGTACTGTTCGGGCCGGCTCTGGGTGCCGGAGCCGACCGCAGGCACGGGCCAGACTGCGGCTGTTCCCAATTCGGGAACCAATGCCGTGTTGACCGAATCCGGCCCCATCCCCACGGCGACTCCGCCCGGGGGGAATATGGGTCGCGGGCCGACAATGGCCGCGCCGCCGAGCACGCCATTGCCAGGTTCGGCGCCAACCGTCCCCTGCGCGCAGCCTCCCATGTCGGGGCCCGTTGGACCCAACGTGGCGACTCCGCCTGCGCCGAGCTGCGGAGCCCCCTTGGCGTCACCGCCGCAGGCAGGATCGACTGCCGGGGCTCCAACGGGCAAAGCAACCGCCGGCGTGCCTCCCGGCAGAGCCTTGCCAGCGGCGACTGCCAACGGGTCGATGACGTCGCCGCTGCCGCCTGCCGGTCCGGGAGCTGCCCAATCCGGATCTGTCTTATCGGGTACAAGTTGGTTTCGTGGCGCGCCGGTGCCCGCAGGTGGCACACCCGCGCCAACCGACTCGGGCGTACCGGCATCAGGCCGAGGCACCCCATCGGCCGGCCGCCCAACAACACCCGCGCCACGAAACGCGCCCGCGAGCCCGCCTGTCACCCATCCCCCTCGAAAGGTTGCGAAGTTCATCGCCACCGAGGCGGCTCAATCCGGTCTCAAGTTAGCTGAAGATGGCAAACTGCCGGCATTGCACCTGAAGGAGTCCGGCGGGGCGGAGGCCAAACCGTCAGGTTCTGGCGGGACGAATCCCCTTCTGCTTTTCGGGGCCCTGGCGTTCAGCCTGGTGGCCACCGTCGTGCTCGTCTTCATGCCCACCGAGGACGAGACTCCCGCAAGAGCCAGCGAGAAGCAAGCCGCTCGGGCTAGAATTGAGGAAGAGTACATTGTTGGCATGGACAAGTCCGCTACCCTGGAAGCATACCAACTCGTTCTCCGCGAGGCGTTGCAAGCCCGATCGCGGCACGACTATGCCGAAGAACGCCGCCGCTACCGCAGGGTCCTCGACATGCTGCGGTCGGAACGTGGCAAGTTCGACCGGGGGTTGACGGGAAGCCCCGCCAGGGATGAAACTCTGGAGAAGCTGATCACCACGCTGCTGAGCGATTAGGGAAGTCGATGGAACCCACTCCCCGCTACGAAATCCTGAACACGATTGCCACAGGCGATTTCGCCACGGTCTTCCGTGCGAGGGATCGGGAACTGGGGCGCGAGGTGGCGATCAAGCAGATCCACCAGCAGTTTCTCAACGACCCGCGCCAACTGGAACGCTACTGGCGCGAAGCCCAGCTTCTAGCCACTCTTCAGCACCCCAATATCCTCACGATCTACGACATCGTTCGCCCCCGCGGCTGGCTGATTCTCGAACTCATGCGGGGAAACCTCCAGCAGAGCATTCAGGCCGGGCCGTTGGATCTCGATTTGCTTCGGGTTGTGCTCGTGTGCGGACTGAACGCTTTGATCTTCTTGCATACCGCCGGCGTGGTACACGGCGACGTGAAGCCGAGCAACATGCTGATCGACCCCCAAGGCCGGGTGAAGTTGGGCGACTTCGGGCTGGCGCGGCGGGCAAGCAACGAGCAGGGAAGCCTGCTTAAAGGCACGACCAAGTACATGGCCCCGGAACTGGTCTCCAACCAGTTCGGCGCGGTGGGACCGGCCAGCGATCTCTACTCGTTGGGCTTCGCGGCCTACGAGTTGATGTGCGGCCCGCAGTTCGAGTCGCTGTTCCCCGGGCTGCTGACGTTCGGCCGCGACCGCCAAATCGCCTGGCTGATGTGGCATGCCGCTCCCGACCGCCAGATGCCTCCCATCGCCCGCGTGCTCGAAGGCGTGCCCGCCGACCTGGCCCAGGTCATCGAGCGGATGGTCGCCAAGGACCAATCTCGCCGATACCATTCGGCCCAGGAAGCGCTGCGCGACCTTCGTACCCGGCAGACATCGATCGGCCCCATCGAACCCGCCGCCGCCGGCGCCGAAAACGTTCCCAAGCAGAAGCGTCTGATGCGGATCGGCGCCATCGCGGCCCTGGTCTGCTCAGTGCTGGTTTCGGTCGCGATGCTCTTGCCCAGCAAGAGCCAACCGACCGCGCCGTTGAAGGAAACCGAGCCGCTCCAAGGCGTCGTCCGCAGCATCTACAAGGCGGAAGGGAGCATCGCCATCGAAGCGGTCCCCGATAACCGCCGCGAGCAGGTGGGCTTCAAGCCGAGCGACAAGTTCTACATCAACAAGAAGGAAGCGGGCTTCCTGGACCTGAAGGTGGGCGATCAGGTCGCGATCGAAGTGCATCGCGACGATCAGAATCGTAAGATCGCGATGGTCCACGCCACGCGGCCCGAAACCCAGGAGGGCCGCATCAAGGCCATCGAACCCGAGGCCGGCCGCTTCACCGTGACCTACGACACGGAAAAAGGGCCCGCCGAACTGGCGGTCCGCGTCCCGGCAACCGTGAAGATCCTCTTGAACGGCCAGGAGGCCCTCGACGGTCGGCCCGTGACGCTGAAGGACCTCAAGTCCGGCGATCGGGTCGTCGTCGCGCATCTGGGCGAGGACGGGGGCCGCGTCGCGACCGACGTGTCGATCGACCGCGAAATCACGACCAAGGGCGTCCTCCGCGAAGTGAAGAAGGACGAACTGACCCTCGACTTGGGCGAAGGGCCGGACGCCAAGCGGATCACCCTGCCGTTTGGCCCCAAGTGCGACGTGACGGTGAACGACCGCACGGTGCTCGATCAGCGGGCCCTGACCACGGCCGATCTCAAGCCCGGCGACAAAGCCACGGTGGTTCACGATCGCCAAGTGGTCCGCGTGGACGCCTACCGCACCCTCGGCCAGGCCGGAGTGATCCAGGCCGTCCATCCGAACTCGCTCGAAGTCAGCTTCCAGGGCCAAGCGAAGCCGGCGGTCTTCGCCGTCGATCCGTCGACCAAGATCACGCTCGGCGGCGAGACGGTCCCCTTGACCGACCTCCGCTCAGGCGACGATGTCGACATCACCCACGATTCGCCCGACGCCGCCAAGCCGCGCGCCCTCACGGTCGCGGCCCGGCGCTCGGCGGATGCGACGCGGTGGGCGATCCTCATCGGCATCAAGGACTACGACGACGCCACCCTCGGCAAAGTCGACTACGCCGCGGCCGACGCCACGCTCTTGTCCGAGACGCTGGTGAAGCGCTACCGCGTGCCGCCCAATCAGGCCCTCGTGCTGGCCGACGCCAACCTGGTTCGCCTGAGACAGGGGATCAGCAGCCTACTCGAGCGGATTCAACCCGACCACAAACTGCTGGTCTATTTTGCCGGCCATGCCCTACAGGATGCCGACAAGACCGTGTACCTCGCCCCCAAGGATTTCAACAAGGATCAGATGGCTGCCACGGGCCTGAGTCTGCAGTGGCTTGTCGATTCCATGGAGGCCTGCCGGGCGAAGGATAAGATCCTGCTGTTGGACGCCTGCAACGCCGGAACGGGCGCGGCGGCGTCGAGAGAGCCTTCGACCGCCGAGATGTTCGAATCGCTCAAGCCCCCGCCGGGCCAGGCCGCCTTGCGGACCGTGACGGGCGTGGCGAGTTGTTCCCGCGGACAGCGCGGACACGCGCTGCCCGCAAAGCAACACGGCCTGTTCGCCTGGGCCTTGTCCGAGGGACTGACGGGGCAGGCCGACAAGAACCGCGACAACCGCATGGAGTCGACCGAACTATACAGCTTCCTGACCGACACGATGGCCTCCCTTGCCGGCTCGATCCAGCAAAAGCAAACGCCCCAGATCTTCATGCCCGACAATCGGCCGCCGCGCCTGTCGCCCGACGCCAAGAAGGCCATCCGCAGCTTGGCCGGCTTCGTGCGCCAGGACGAGATCGACATGGCGGCCGCGCGCACCCAGTACGACGCTGCCCAGGCGGCGTCGGGCAAGGAAATCGAGCCCAAGTTGCTTCTCGGCCTCGTGCTGCTCAAGGCGCGGCAACGGAGCGACGCCACGCGGCACTTCGAAAGCCTCAAGTCGGAGCCCAACACGCTCCTGCCGACGGAGGCCTTGGCCTGGCTGCGTTTCGATGCCGGAAAGTGCCCGGCCGGGGTCGAGGAACTCATCGAGTTGACCGGCAAGTTGAAGGGCAAGAGTCCTCAGGACGTGCCCCCAGCATTGCTGCAGGCCATCGTGCCGTGGATGGGACAAATGCGCGAATTCGCCGGCTCGATCGACGAGAGACGCAGCACCTCGGCGCAGACTCTGGGCCGCCTCGATGCGGCCGTCGCCTCGCTGGGGGATGCGGCCGTCAGGCTTTA
>CAZFKF010000552.1:0-4522 GCA_964518805.1 uncultured Planctomycetaceae bacterium
GCCGCCGGGCAAGAGGGCGTGTTCCCCAGGGCGTCGGCAAGCTGGCCGGGCAACGTGAGCATCAAGACCGACTCGCCGCGGTTCCACGGGGCCGGAAGCCCCAGGGCGTCGGCCGGTCGGCCATGATCCCCAGGGCATCGGGCCGCCGGGCAAGAGGGCGTGTTCCCCAGGGCGTCGGCAAGCTGGCCGGGCAACGCGAGCATCGGGGCCGACGCGCCGCGGTTCCGCAGATCGGAAGCCCCAGGGCGTCGGCCAGTCGGCCATGATCCCCAGGGCAACAGGCCGCCGGATTCGCGGCTTTGCCGATGCGCGGGGCGAAGTGACTTTCGGCGCTTTACCTCGGAGAAAATTTCCCCGCAGGTTCTCCACGCGAAATATCGGTTCGCAGTTTGTGGCGATTGGCCGCAGGTTTCAGAGTGTTGCCCGACGCGCGAGCGGACGTGCCGATATGGCGCAGAAGCTTCTTTGTGCGGAGAAGCTTCTTTGCGCGCAGTCTAGCGCAAGAATCGACGCGCTTTTCAGGAAACCGGCCGGATTCCCTGCGAATCGTTTGATGTGTGTCGGCAGAAGGGAATAGTTGCAATGTGGCATGTATCGTCAATCGCAACCTTGGAGCAAGCAACAATGAAGAAGCAACCCTTGTTTGACGTGTCTCGTTTCAATCACCTTGCCGACAAGTACAATGTTCCGTGGATTGACCGGATTCCCCTGATTGAAACCGTTTGCTGGGGGAGCAAGGGTTGGATTGACCCTGAGTTGGCGCGCAAGATGTGTGGCGAATACGCTCCCCTCATGCGGAAACTGGGGGTCAAGGTGTCGGACGGATACGTTTACGTTCGGGAACCGAAACCCCGCAAGGCGCATTCTGTCGCCTAGCCTCATTCTGATTGTTCGCGCCGACAGAAGCTAGGACAATCCGCGCGGAATCGCAAGGGTAGGGCAATCATCCCTACCCTTTTCTATTGCGCGGCAACTCTATTGCGCGGCAACCTGCCCGATGCTTTGTTGCCAAGTATCGGGCAGGTTGTCTGCTATCGACCTGGAATGCTGGCCTACTCGCCTACTGGCCTACTCGCCTACTGGCATCGGGCAGGTTGTGGAACCGGATACGGGCGTACAAGCATCGGGCAGATTCTCTCCCCTGCCCGCTATCGACCTGGAATGCTGGCCTACTCGGCTACTGGCATACAAGCATCGGGCAGGTTGCAGCAAACTTGAGGTAAGGGCAAGCTTCCGAGTAGCGCGGCATACCGCGCGGTTCCCGTGAAGAGCGGTTCCGGCGCGCACGGTTAGCGCGCGGTTACGCGCGGTTAGATAGGCGCGCCCTTACCCGCGCGCCAACCGTGCGCGCCCAGGTCGGCAGAGCCGGCATGATCGGCAGAGCCGTCACGAGCTGCAAGACGCTCAGAATCGCCCCGCAACCTCGGCAGAATCGGCAGTTTAGATTCTGCTTATCCGAGGTAAACCACAACCTAAGTAGGTGCGATTGCACCGGTTGTGACAGTTGCAGCTTGCAGGTCGTGCCGATTCTGCGAGACGTGCCGACCAGGTACAGCCGGGTGGGGTCAAAATCGTCTCGACCGATCCAGGCCGGCGAACCGGCACGACCGGCTGCTCCTTCGACGCTACTTTTCCAGAAGAGGAGTCGCTGGTTCGGCCAGCGGGCCAGGACGGAGGGTCAAATCACAACGACGAAGAGAAAGGTACTGGCCAAGGGCTCGGCATCGCGTGCCACCCAGCAGCCACAGAAAAGAATTACTCGCTCCCCACAGGTGGTAAAAAGACAGGCGGGAAAACCACGACAGCTAACGGCCGTCAACGAGGCAGGTTACGGCAACGCGAGCGAGGATGAGGCAGGAGAGTTACTCTGAGTTACTCTCCGCACATATTATCCCACAGAAGCGAAGTAGTGGTATAGATTCTCTATACACCACATAGCGCACTGTAAACCTTTATGCGCCGGCCGAGTGAGTAACTCGGCCTGTTTTCGTCGCAACCTGCAAGATGCCAGTGGCTTAGAGAGAAAAATCATGTTACCGGCGAGTAACTCGCCGATTCAGACCGTCTTCGCGGCTGGTTTACCGCAGGACGGGAGCGGTTCCGGGGCAGCTTGCAGGTTCGATGTCCGGCCGGGTTGGTCTTTGTCCGCGTCGTGCAGGTTCGGCAACTGCCCCTCGTAGCCGGCCGGAAAGGTGGTGTAGAAGTCGAGCAAGTCCTCCAAGTCGCCGAAGCCGGCCTCGGCGGCGATCTCGGCCAAGGCTTCGGTCTGGCGTCCTTCCTGGCTCAGTCGGAGTGCCGGCGTGTAGTATTGCTCACCGTTGGAGAACACGAAGAGCGTTCCCGTGGGCCGGGTAAAAGCCGTGAGAATCATGCGGCCATTGGCGAGCAGCCGATGCAGGTTTTCCAGAGCGATCTTGGGCTCGCCGGTCTCGGCTGCCAACCCATCCGTGCCGTCAGGTTGGTAGCTCGCAGCTCCCGCCTGGAAGAGCCGCAGCATTTCCGATTGTAGCGAAACGCGCGGAATGGAGGGTGTGCTCATTTGGGCAATCCTATCCTTCCTGATTGAAGTTTACCATGATTATCGGCCGAATACCATCGGTCTATTCGACTTAATTGACTTACCATGATTTTGGTGTAGGATCAAGGTAGCTGGGGACAGTCCAAACCGGAGAATCATCAGTGTCAAAGTACATTTCATACGTTCGCCTGGGGAAGCGTCTCGACCGGGCCACCCAAGAGGCTGCCGTCCGCCGGTATGCCGAGTTGAACCCAGGGAAGATCGTCGCCAGCTTCGTCGAGACGAAGGGCAAGGAAGAAGGCTGGCCCGCTCTGCACAAAGCCATCGAAGCGGCCCTTGAACATGGGGCGGTGCTGGTGATCGCCGACATCGGCCGGCTCTCCCGCAGTGTGGCCTTTACTCTAGCCTTGCAGCAGAGCCAAGTCAACTTTGCCTGCTGTGACATGCCCAATGCCAATGAGCGGACCATCCATATCCTTGCCAACCTGGCCCAGGATGAATCACAGCAAGCCCGGCAGCGGACCCGTGATGCGATGGCTGCCCTCAAGGCCAAGGGGGTCAAGCTCGGCTCGCAGCGGGATGGGCACTGGAAGGGGCGAGAGGACAAGCGTGGGTGGAGGCAGGCCGTGGCGGGGTCAATTGCCAAGCGGAAACAGCGGGCCGCGGAGGCGTATCAATTCCTCCTGCCGGAGATCAAGGCCCGCCGCGAGCGCGGCGAGACGATGGCACAGATCGCCGAGTGGCTCAATGAGACTAACCACCTGACGACGGCCGGCAAGCCGTTCACCGACGTGGCGGTATGGCGAATTGTGAATCGCTATCTCGGCAAGGAGTTCCTCGGCAACAACGCGCACAAGACGAAGGCCACGGCATGAGTCTGCGTGGACCTCTCGTTGCCGTTCCTGGGACGGATGACACCTGCCAGGCGGCGTGAGCGTCTGGAACTGACGCACGATCAAACCTAAAATGGCTCGCAAAGCAGTAAACAAAGCGAAGAAATATCCCTCGCCGCTGCAATATCGGTGGCGGGCCGGGCCTTATCACCCGCCAACCGTCAATATCGGTGTAATCCTACACGACGAGTACCGGGGCGACGTGAGGGTGGACGGAACCACCGACGCGCCGATTCCTTGGCCTGGATACACGTACAACAAAGGGATGCTCACTGGGCTGACCCCTGTGCTCACCGGCGATCTGGTCCGCGCCGTGTGCGAGGAACAGGAGTTGGTGGTGAGCCATTATTGGGGCGTGAGCCGGCACATCGTCAATCAGTGGAAGTGCGCCATCGCTGGTGCGACCAACTCCAATCAGGTGGCGGTCAACCTGGCCCTCAAGCGACAAGACCCGGCGTTTCGCAAGAAGTTCGGCTACCGCTACTAAGCTGCTCTAAGGTCGCTCCGAGGCTCCGAGGCTGGAAACACCGATAAAATCGGTCGCTTCCACCCTCGGTGCGTGCTTTTGGGCCTCGCCCTGCGTCACTCTTGAGGCCGTGTCACTTAGACGCCGCCAGGATTTCGGAGCAAAATCGCGCCCCCAGACCAGATTTTGCTCCAAGACGGCCAAGTTTCGGGGCTTTCGTTGGTGTCAGCAGCGTTTACACGCACGAGGCCCAACGAATGACTCCGCTCAACTACCTGACTTGCGCCGCCAAACACGCCAAGGCGTTGAAGTCCAACTATGTGATCGCCGGGCGTGACGGAAGGGCGGTCTTCCAGGGGGCCGACCTGCGAGAGGCGAAGAACCTCGATGGCGTGACCCTGTATTTCTTCTGCGAGCCGGGCCTGAGCGAGTTGTCCGTGGCGGCGGCGGCCCGCGTCGAGGCCATCTATTACGGCATCTCGAAGCACGATGCCTTGCGGCAGGGGCTATTTCCGGTCCATCTTCGCCCGCAGGTGATCCAACGCATCCGCCGGACGATCCTCGACGAGTACGCGGCGACGTGGAAGCTTGACATTCGCCAAACTTGAGGTTTAGATAGTAGATATAGGCATCTGTGGAGTCGCT
>CAZFKF010000553.1:0-4520 GCA_964518805.1 uncultured Planctomycetaceae bacterium
GGAGGCGGGGTCGAAGTCTGCGCAGCGATCACCGATCTGCGCGACGAAGTGGTGCTCGGCCTGTGCGAGGCGGCCCTGGATCATCTGGGGGCGGCGGCGGCCGGCCGCCTGAGCCGGCAGATCGCCCTGGTGGCCCACGGCGGCTACGGCCGACGCGACGTCGCCCCCTTCTCGGATGTCGATTTGATGATCGTTCGCACGGGCCGAACCGTCGAAGGCCTGGAGCGGCTGGCCGAGCGGCTCCTGTGCGACGTGTTCGACTCGGGCCTGGTGCTCGGCCACAGCGTCCGCACCGTGGACGAGGCGTGCCGCCTGGCCTGCGAGGACGCGACGATCGCCACGTCGCTGATGGAATCGCGGTTCCTAGGGGGCAGCGTCAGCCTGTTCGTCGACTACTTCCGCAAGTTCCAAACCCAGATCCGCCGGAACTCCCGCGTTATCCTGGCCGCCATGGAGGAATCGCGTCGCGACGAACGGCTCAAGTTCGGCGAGACCGTGTACCTCCTGGAACCGAACGTGAAACGATCGCAGGGGGGGCTGCGCGACGTTCAGTTGCTCCGTTGGGCGGGCATGGTCCACGGTGGCACGTGCGAGCCCGAAGAACTCGCGGCCGCAGCGTTGCTCTCGCCGGACGAACTGGCGGCCCTGTCGAACGCCACCGAGTTTCTCTTGCGTCTCCGCAACGAACTGCACTTCCATGCCGGCAAGTCGAGCGACGTCCTGGATCGTTCGGAGCAAGTCCGCATCGCGGGATTGCGGGGGTACGACGGCAGCGGCGGCATGCTGCCCGTCGAGCGGTTCATGCGCGAATACTTCCGCCAGACCGACCGGGTGAGCCACCTGGCGACCGCCTTCCTGGCCAAGACCCACGCCACCCGGCCGTTCCGCTCGCTGGGCACCAAAGTCTTCGGCCACCGGCTCTCGGACGGCTACATGGCCGGCCCCACGGAAATCATGGCGGGGCGGCGGGCATTGGAACGCCTGCGCGGCAGCCTGGAAGAGATTCTGAAGCTGATGTACTTGGCGAACCTGTACGACAAGTCGATCGCCCCGGCCACCTGGGACGCGGTGCGCGAGGCCGCCTCGCGCGTGCCGCTTGAGCCGAATGTGTCTGCCGAGGCCCGGCGTCTCTTCCTCGCCCTGCTGAGCCGTCCGGCCCGGCTCGGCGAAATGCTCCGCGCCCTGCACGAACTCGGCTTGCTGGAGTACCTCATTCCGGCGTTTTCGCACGTCCGCGGGCTGCTCCAGTTCAACCAGTACCACAAGTACACGGTTGATGAGCATTCGCTTCGGGCGGTGGAGGAAGCGACCCGCTTTGCGACCGATCCGGGCCCTTTGGGACGGGTTTATCGCGGAATCGATCGCAAGGGCATCCTGCATCTCGCGCTGTTGATCCACGATCTCGGAAAAGGATTCGAGCAGGACCATTGCGAAGTGGGCCTGGGCATTGCCCGCCAGACCGCCGAACGTCTGGGCCTCGACGAGGAGGAGAGCGATATCCTCGGCTTCCTCGTCCACAAGCACCTGCGCATGAACCATATCGGGCTGCGGCGTGATACCAGCGATGAACAGCTCGTGGTGCAGTTCGCGGTTGAGGTGGGCTCACCCGAACTGCTGCAAATGCTCTTCGTGTTCACCGCCGCCGACCTGGGCGCGGTCGGGCCTGACACGCTCACCGGGTGGAAGGCCGAGGTGCTTACCGATCTCTACCACCGCGCCATGCAGACCCTAGCCGGCGAAAGCCCCAGCACTAGCCGCGAAGAGTATCTCGAAGGGCTGCGGCGGCAGGTTCGCGATGCGCTGGGGCTAACCGCGCCGCCGGACGCATCCCGCTCCGGGCGACAAGAAACGGCAGGCGATTGGTTTCGCCGTCACGTCTCGATGTTGCCCATCTCATATCTGAGCATCGCGCCGCCCGAGCAGATCGCCGAAGACCTGCGGTTGCTGAACGGGATGGGGCCCGGCGACGTCAGCGCCCAGGGCCGCTACCAACCCGAGACGCACACCGTCCAGTTCACCGTCGGCACCCACGAAGACATCGCGCCGGGCATCTTCCACCGCCTTACCGGCGCCTTGACCGGTCAAGGGCTGGAGATCCTCTCGGCACAGATCAACACCCTGGCCGACCGATTGGTGCTCGACCGGTTCTGGGTTGTGGATCCCGATTTCGCGGGCCAACCTTCGCCCGAACGGCTCGAAGAGATCAACCGCGCCCTGGTCAACGCCCTCGTCGCCAAGGGCGAGACGCCGACCTTCCGCCGCACGTGGAGCGTCGGCGGCTCCCACCGGCCCACGCTCCAGCAGTTCCAGAACCGCGTCCTGGTCGACAACCACACGTCGGGCAATTACACGGTCATCGACATCTTCACCGTCGATCGCCGCGGCCTGCTGTACACCATCACCCGCACCCTGTTCGAGTTGGGATATTCGGTCTGGAGAGCCAAGATCGGTACCTATCTCGACCAAGTGGTCGACGTCTTCTACGTTACCGACCAGCAGGGCCGCAAGGTCGAAGACGCGGCCAAGATTCAGGCCACGCGCCAACGCCTGTTGGAAGTCTTGGAAGCAATGAAGTCGGAGTGATTTCCGCCTGCGACGGTTCTGCCGGCGTTCCCGTTTTCCTATCCGCACGGGTTCACGGCATTTTGTGAATTCGGAGATGGCAGACTGCCATCGCGGGGAAGCCGTGCGGGAGGGAAGAAGTCGCGCGGCAGCCGGATAAGGAAGGATATCTCGCCAGCCATGCGCAGGGCCGTTTCGATCGATCGGTCGATGCGGCTGACTCGCGGCCAGGGACACCCGGGGCAACGAAACTGGCATACAAGCACGGCGAATCCGTCCAGCCGCTAGACACGCGGAGCGGGCGAGATGGTAAGATGGATGGCCGAGCGGGCCTGGATCGACTCCAGGTCCACTGCAAATGAGAAATGTCGGGTTAGCCTATGAAAATCATCGCACGAGTCTTCTCGCCGCTTGGCATCCTTTGCTGTTTTCCAGCGAAGGTTCACACGGTTTCCTCGCCTCTCATTCGCTGGACGCTGGCGGTCGGGGCGTTGTTCCTGACGGTGGCGGCGATCGCGGCCCCGACGCCCGGCGGCGCTCGGACGCCAGTGAGCGAGATGGTTGATCGCTGCCTTGCCGCCCACAGGTATTCGGGCGTCGTACGACTGGTGGCCCGCGATGGGCGGATTGTCGACTTCCAGGCCACAGGCATGGCCGACATCGAGGCCGCCCGGCCGATGCGCCGCGATTCGATCTTCCGCCTCGCCTCCATGTCCAAAGTGGTCGCCGCAGTGGCCATCTTGATCCTCGCGGACGAGGGCAAACTGACGATCTCGGATCCGTTGGGGAAGTACATCCCCGAGTTTCGCCATATGAAGGTGGACGAGCCCGGCTCGATATTCGCCGGCCATCGGCTCGTGGACGCCGAGCGCCCCATCACGATCCGCGACCTCCTCACGCACACGTCGGGCTTGGGATCCGGGCCGGTTGGGCAGAAAGCCATCGACCGCATGCCGTCGGCCCCCACGGACACGCTGGCCGTGGCCATCCCTCGTCTGGCGGCGTCGCCGCTGGAGTTTCAACCGGGCTCTCGTTTTGCCTATAGCGGGCTCGCCGGGTTCGACACTTTGGGACGCATAGTGGAAGTTGTTTCAGGCATGGAACTGGAGACGTTCTTTCGCCGCCGGATTTTCGATCCGCTGGGCATGAAGGACACGACTTTCGCCCCGACGGCCGCCCAGCGCGACCGGATGGTGACGCTTTACACGCGCACCGGCGATCGCTTGGTTCGGGCCGCCAACCAGAACCTGCTGCTTGACCCCGTGTACCAGCACGGCGCGGGCGGGCTGGTGGGCACGGCGGAGGACTACTGGAGGTTCGCCCAGATGCTAGCCAACGGCGGGACATTCGGGGAGAAGCGAATCCTCAAGGCGAACACCGTAGCCCTCATGGCCTCGCCGATCCTGCCGGACGCTTTTCCCGGACTGGGCCGAGGCATGGGATGGGGGCTGAGCGTGCGATACATCACCCAGGGTGAAATCCCGTCGGCACCGCTGGCCGCCGGAAGCTACGGTTGGTCTGGCGCCTGGGGCACCCACTTCTGGATCGACCCGAAGCGCAAGTTGGTGGCGGTGTTCATGGGCAACGAGACCGGAGCCGGCGGCGCTGGGGCGCAGTCGGCCAGGGACTTCGAAGTGGCCGTGGCGAGAACGATTGATGGACCGGTCGCTCCCATATCGCGCGGCCCCCAGCAGCCTGCCTCGCATCGCCAATAGATACGAGCGCATTCCAGACCTTCGCACGAAACAGACGGAGAAGTCGCACGACTTCCCGGTAAGCCACCCGTATCCCGAGACCCGTCGAAAAACTAGGCTTCAGTCGGAAGTCCGACGCTTCGGGGGCATCGTTTTGACGGCCCCGCCTTCATAGTCGGCAATCGCACGTCGATCCTTGTGGAGATGACGCCAGGACTGGGGAGGTGAAAACTGATCTAGTCGCGTTTGGCGATTTTTGTTCCA
>CAZFKF010000554.1:0-4516 GCA_964518805.1 uncultured Planctomycetaceae bacterium
AATGAGCTTTATAAGAAAATAGATGAAAATTGTGATATTGAGAATTATATATATATTCGAGAAGCGAACCTTTCAACCCCGCCCGGTCCAGGGCCTTGTGGCCGCCGAACACGATCAGACCGCCGCCGCGCCGGACGTACTCGGCGAGCATGTTCTTCTGACGCAGCGTGAGCGCCGTGAGATCGGCGCCGCAGAGGTAGATCACGTTTTGGTCGAAAAGCCCTTGGGCCGTCTCGGGGAAGCCTACATACACCTGGGAGCGGCCTTTGCGGATGGGGACCGTCTTCAGCTTCATTTCGTACGCGCTGAGGTGATGCGCGTCGACGATGCGGTAGTAGTCGACCAAGGCCCCGGCCACGAGCATGCCCGCAAAAGGATAGCCTTCGCGTCGGGGCTGCACGTCCGCGGGAATCGCCCCTTCGCTGCCGGGATAGAGTTCCAGGAGTTGCTTGTCTTCCAGCAGTGCCAGCGGAAAGACCTTCACGATGTCCGCAGTGAAGGGCTGATTGCCCTGGGTGTAGACGCGATAGCCCCAGTACCCGGCCGAGCGGAGGACGAAATCCACGGAGAACTCTTGGTAGGCCCCAGCAGCCGAGAACCCCTTGGGGAACAGGTGGGCCTCGGCCCGTATGCCGGCGAGCTCCGAGAACACGTCCATGCTGCCGGCCTCCTTGTCGCCGGTGTTCGCGGCCACTTTGGAGCGGAGCAAGGCGCGATACAGCCCTGGCGGGGCGTTCGTAAAATACGGCGAATGGGCCATGATGCCGTGCCCCACGCCCTCCGGGCTGGAGATCACCGAGTCGTACGTGGCCTGCGGATCGGCCCGGATGGAACTCCATTTGCCGCCGGCCATGTTCTGGCTGGAGAGCTGGTACGCCTGGGCGCGGGAGGTGCTCAGGCCCCCTTCGACGATTCGCGGGACCTTTTGCAGGGCCCAGTCGGGCGTGGGCGGCGGGGTGTATTGGCGAACCTGCCAGCCGTCGAGCCACAGCGTCGATGGAATGTTCTTGCCAGTCTGCTGCTGGGAGTGGTTGTTCAGGCTGGCGTTGAGGACCAACTGCGCGGCCCCGGCGGGCGCCTGGACGAACCGGTCGCCCAAGTCCCAGTCCACGGGATGATAAGGAAAGCTGATCCCCGGCGAAACGCCGATTTGCTTTCCGGCGGCGTCATTCCAGGCGACCGAGACGTAGGAGTCGACGCCGCTGTACTTGCCCACTTCGCCGAAGCCGGCGCTGCGGTAGCCGACGGAAACCAGATACCACGTGCCGCCCTCGACCGGGACCGGATGGGCGCGCACCGAGACGGCCCCGGTGTCCGGCGCCTCGACCTTGAGGGCCGTCTTGCCAACCAGAAAGACCTGCTGATCCAAGCTGAACTTCGCGTTGCCGGCCGGAGTCGCAACAACGGTCCAATCCTTGGGAAGCCCCGGAGCAGCAAGCACCTCGAAGCCGGGATTGGCCAACAGATTGGGCCCGACCCAATCCACGTCGGCGCAAACGCGCGAACCGGTCAACAAGTACAGCGCCACCGGCCCCAGGGCAAGTGCAAAAAGCCGCTTGATGGGAGTTGTCACTGGCATTGCTCCTTTCCCAGCCCCAAAGGGGCGCGCTGCATCAGCCCAGGGCGCAGCCCTGGCGACACGCTCACTCCGGCCACTCAAAGACCACCATCTTCCAGAACAACACGCTGGGCACGGTCACCGCAACGCGGTCCTTCTCGGCGTCGCGCAGGTCGAGCTTCAGGGCCTGGACTTCGTTGAGGCCGGTTGGTTCGTCCGGCTCGCTCGTCAGCAGGTAGGCGGCCGCCGGCTTCCGGCCGTCGACCGGCGCACAGGTCACGGTGACGTTGCGAACCGGGGGATGAATCTCCGAGCGCGGATTCTCCATCACTTCGGCCGCCTTGGGCGGATTGACGAGATGGACTTGGAGGCGCTTGCGTCCATCGCTCGACCGCGTCCAGAAGCACATGTCCTGCCACCACAGCGGCGCAGCCGACTTCACGTCCACCTCGCCGTTCAGTTCGGCAATCCAACTGCGGTTCGCGTTGTGCAAGAACTCGCTGAACCGCGTGGTGAAGGCGCCCAGATCGCCAACGGGCTGGCGCGAGTTCAGATACCAGCCGCCGTAGTCTCGCCCGCCGCAAATGACGCGGAAGACGGCCGAGTAGATCAGGTCGATGGGGAAGTCCATGCTCCCGCGGTTGAAGTCGTAGGGGTTGTAAACGCCGCCCAGCTTGTTCACCCGATCGCCCCACGACATCATCCGCCGCGCATAGGTCTTCCAGACGTGGTACGGAGAACTCTTCTCCTGGTACGTGCAGGGCAGTTCGTCCAGCATCCACGCCCCGCCCTCGCAGCGTTCCTTGAAGGTCTCCATCATGTCTTTGACTTCTTCCGGGGCGGCGTAGTTGTAGCCGAAGGTGAAATCGGGAAGCTCCTTGTGCACGAGGGCCTTGATTCGCTTCACGGCGGCGGCGCTCGTGCGGTCGGCCTCAAGATAGGTGGCGGCCACCTCCTTGCCGTCGAAGGCACGTTCGCCGGGATAGACTTCCAGGTAGCGCACGTCAAGACGAACGCCGGAGAAGCCCATCTCCTTGCCGCATCGGATAAACTGCCGCGCGACGTACTCCTGCACGGCCGGCAACGAGTGGTTCAGGCAGGCCTGGAAGAAGATGTGGTTGTAGGCGCCGGGGTCGAAACCGGCGTCGTCCTTGCGACGGTACGTCTCGCGCCCGTCCATCTCGTAGCCGCCAATCTCGCCGTTGGCGTCGTAGAGGAACCACTCGGGGTGCTGCTGGAAGAGCCGGTAGCCCGACTCGGCCCAGCACGTGCCGTTGACGTAGGAGACCGGCCAAAGGCCCGCCGACTTGAGCATCTGGTTCTGCTGGACAATGGTCTCGCGGCTGCGATAGGTCAGGCGTCCCTCGCCGCCGGGGAACAGGTCGGCGGTGGGCGACAGATCGGAGATATCGCCCGGGGCCCAGGAAAAGAACTCGAAGTAGATCCGCCGCATCTTCTTCCAATACTGCACGCCGCGCCAGGAGTCGTGGCCCGAGGCCGGACCGACGTAGAAACTCCCGGCCCCGTTGTTGCCGGCCCAATACGAGCGGTCGGTGCTGGAACCGCCGGCAACCCAGAGCGGGAGCCTGGAAACGGCGAAGAAGTCGCGTGCGCTGGCAACCTCGCGACCGGCCACCAAGATCCGCGCGCGGATCTCCCGACCGTACTCCTCAGGCCCGAGCATGTATGCCGAAGTCACCCGCTTCTCTTCCCCGGCGCCGAGGCGGATGCTCTCGCGGAAAACCTCGCGGCGCGTGTCCGCGGCGCGGGTCTCTTCGCCGACCAGCGTCGCCTCGACCAGCGAGGCCGTGGGATTGACCAGCGACGTGACCACGGTCACTTTTTCTTCGGGCTTGTAGCGGATCTTCGTGGGCGAGACCTCCAGGATGCGGGGCGTATCGAACGCCTGCACGCTGATCTCCGCTCGATCGAGATACATCACCGGCGAGACGCCCTTGGACGCTGAGTCCCACTGGAGGATCACCTCCGGGCCGTAGGTGTCGGCGGTCCACGCCAGATCAAGCGCCAGGCGGACCGGCGTGTAGCCTTGGGCCTGAAGGTTCGCCCCATACACCCGGGTCTGGCGGTGGAAGGCCCATTGGCCGGTCTTCTTGTCGTGGGCCACCAAGGTCGCCGCAAGGCCCGGCGTCAGCGGCGGCAGGTCTTCGCCGCGGAGCCACAGCGTATAGACCGCCTGCCCGCGCATTTCCATGCGCGGGGCGCTGAAGACGACACTCCATCCGTTGGAACCGGCCTGGCAGGGAATGCGCACTGCCTTGCCGCCCGACGCGGCCCTGTCGTCGACCACCGCGGCGCCGAACCGCAGGCCGCTGGACGTGACGCACTTTTCGGCCTCCTCGGACCAGACCGTCGCAGGCGGAGCGGCGCAAGCAAGATCGGCCGCCTTCGGCAACAAGGCCACCACAACAAGCACGGCGTGGAAACGCAACATGGCTGCACCTTCGTCCTTGGGTTTCCCGTCACCGTGCGTTCGCGGTGAAGAGGGCCTATTCGATTCGCTTGTCGGCGCCGAGCAGCTTCTGGTCAGCGTCGCTGAGGCGCTCGAAGGGGACGGAGATCACGGTGCCGTCGGCCTTTTCGAGCTTGATCTTGTCGTCCTCCCGTCCGGCGAACTTGGCGCGGATCTGGAAGTTGCCCGTGCGGTCGGTCCACAGTCGCGGCGAAGTGAGTTCGGCCTTGGCGTCGGTCTCCTCGTTCCCTTCGGCCTTCGCCGCGGAGCCGGTCCCGTCTTTTCCTTCCTTGAGCGTGCTCTCCAAGGAGGGGAACTTCAAGTGGTAGCGATTGGCCAGGTTCACGCGCAACACGTCTTGCGCCGTGCGCAGGCTGGTCATCTTCGAGCCGAGCACCCGCAGGTTGTGGTCGCCCACGGCCGCGCCCTCGCCCGAATTCGCGGCGATCACCGTGGCCGTGTCCTGGTAGACGACGGCGATGCGTTGG
>CAZFKF010000555.1:0-4509 GCA_964518805.1 uncultured Planctomycetaceae bacterium
GGCCCGATCCCGCGGACCCGCATCAAGTCCTTGTGATCGCGGAATGGGCCGTCCGTCTGCCGCGACTCGACGATCCGTTTTGCCAGCGTTTCGCCAATAGCAGGCAGTTGGAGCAATTCGGGCCAGTCGGCGGAATTGATATCGACCTCGAAGCGCGCCGATTTTGCGCCGGCCCGCTCCAATTCCACGAGCCCGCCGCGAAACTCGCCGTGCAAAACACACCAAGCCGCGGTAGCGAGCAACCCGGAAAGAACCAGGAGCCCCACGGCCACCTGATCGGCTCGCCGAAGAAGCCAGTTGGAAGGACTTGGCTTGGGGGACCGGCGCCGTGGCGACATGATGCCGCGCCTGCCGCGTGAGTATCAAAACGCCGACGCACCTTGCGCCGGCGTGAACCGTCAACCCGCGAGAGAATCCTCCCCAATCGAAGATCCAAGTTGCGGGGATAGGATTTGAAGCTAGGACATCGAGGCTCTAAGGCAACCACGACGGTCTGCCAAGACGCCTTGGTCTCCCCGGGTTTTCTGCGATTCTAGTCACGAACCGGGCTTCTGCAAGCCGTTTTCTACAGTTCCGGCTCCAGCGGTCGTCTCGACTCCATTGGGCCGCTCGCAACTGCAACGACAGCATCGCTTCGAGAACGGAATGACTCTTGGCGAATGCGCGCCGATGTCCAGTGAATTCTGCAGGGGGATGCTCGAACGCCCCGCGAGTTGGCGACTCCTCGCCACTTCACCCTGCTGAACGAAACACGTTGTTCCCGCGTGAGGATTCCCGCATCGGTTTGAACCGCTGTGAATGCGATGTGGGAGAAGCGATTTGCATCAACGCGATGTAGGGCATTCCCTCGAATCGTTCCTTCGAACTCCATGAAGCCAATGAACGGCATGCGGTAGCGGACGATGCGAACGCTTGTCTCCGCAGATGCTGCCCACACCGATTGCTTGTTCGGTTGCGTGTCTGCTGGTTGACTCAACGACATACGGCCGCTACATTGTGGCCGTCAGGGGCCACCGTCGGATTTCTTGCCCAAGCGTCATTCCTCTTCACAAAGGAGCTGTCGCCATGGCGTTCACCTCACTCGGACGGAATGCTTCTCGAAAAAGAAGGTCGGCTCACCAGTCAACGTCGCTGCGCCGCAGCACGCGGCTCAGGTCGGAACAGCTTGAAGACCGTTTGGTGTTGACGCCATTCACGGTCGTCGGCGATGTGCGGTGGACGGATGGGGCAGGGAGCCTCCACGCATTGCCGATGGCTGCCATCGAGGTCGTGGAGCACGACGCGTCGGGCGTCGCTGTCATCGGCACGACGGAGACCAACGCGGCCGGTCACTACGAACTGAGCCTCGATTATGATGATGGCCCGTCGCAGGGGAACCCGGATGTCTCCGTCCGAGTGCTGGCCCGCTCGCGAGTGGCCGACATCAAAAATCCCGCGGGCACGGCGACCTATGCGGTCGAATCCGCGACGGTCAACGAGGTTCCGATCAGCTCGACTGAGACGCTCAACGTTACCGCCGGGAACGCGGACGACACCGGCAAGGCGTTCGGCGTCCACCACGCGTTGGTTTTGATCGGGCAGTACGCCAGCACGCTAGCGGGCAGTATGCCGTCGCAGGTCGACGTTCGCTACGGCGCGTCGATCACCGGCTCGTCGGTCACATTCAGCACTCCGCCCGTCATGAGGATCCGCGGCACTGCGGCCTATCAGTGGGATGTGATTCATCACGAATACGGGCACTATTTCCAGGCAGCTCAGGGGTTCGTCACGAGTGTTGGCGGCTCGCACGGGATCTACGACAACCTGGCAGACACCAAGGGAAGCAAGATCAATGGCTTGAACATGGCCTGGAGCGAAGGGTGGGTTACGTATTTCGGGATTTCAGGCCAGACGCTGATGGGCGCCGCGGCGTTGGGAATCGCGGGAGTCGGCGATGAGAGCTACCAAGGACTGGCCACGTACAACCTGGAGACGGAGACCGGCCGCGGCGAGGACAATGAACTGTCGGTCCAGACCGCGCTCTGGGATGTGTTCGACGCAGGGGCCGACGAACTGGACCTTTCGCAGATCGGCGATCGCACGCTGTTCACTCTCTTCCGCGACGGCTCGATCAAAACGATCGGCGCCGCTTGGGAGACGCTGGCTGCCCGAGAATCGACCGCGGGCAAGGCCCGGCTCGGCGGGGTGTTCGCGCACAACAAGATCGCGCCCGATCTCGTGGAGCCGGCAGACAACGCTCCTTTGTCGAATACGGCCCCGACGTTCCGGTGGCTCAAGAACGGCGGCGGCACGACCTGCCAACTCGACGACTTCCGCATTCGCTTCTACTCGAACGATTTCAGCAGGATCATCTTCGAGAAGGAACTCGGCAATGCCGACCGGTTCACCCCAACGGCGACCGAGTGGAATACAATCCGGACCGGCGACAGCGTCATCAAGTGGGTGGTCGAGGGCCGGAACCAGGCAAGTCCCACCACACCCGGTGGAGGCTTGGGGTATTATTGGAGCGGGGCCCGCTCGCTGGGAGGCATCGCGATCGTCTTTGTGATCGACGACACGGGGAGCATGTGGGAGGAAATCGACGGCGTCAAAACGGCGCTGCAGCAGTTTGTCGATACGGTCGACAGCAGGCTCGGTCCCAGCGACCCTCGCCCTACGATCCAGCTCATTACGTTCAAGGACGACGTGACCGTCCGCATCACGTCAAACGATCTTGCCGCCGTTCGCGCCGCGGTGGGGAGCCTATACGCCTCCGGCGGCGGCGACTGCCCCGAGTTCAGCGCCCAGGCCCTGGCCGAGGCGGCTGAAAACGTCGCTCGCAACGGCACGGTCCTCCTGGCCACCGATGCTTCGAGCCAACCCGGCGTCAACATGTCGGCCGTGATCGCAAAGCTTCGGGCCAAAGGGGTGACGCTCAACACCATCCTTTCCGGCGATTGTGGAGGAATCGGTGGCGCGTCGGAGGCCCGGGCCTCAGCGTCCCAAGTCGATTCGCCGGTTGTCGCCGGTCCCACGCCGAAGTCGAGCGAGTTCACTCCGCTGCGAACCAGTTCCGAGTCGGTCGGCTTTCTCGGTGGCGCCTACGAGCCCGGCGTCGGCGGGGACGGCTACGAGCCGCCCCAGGCGCCATTCGAGGACTTGGGCCAGGAGCCCCTGGACGATCACGGCAACTCGACGGAGACGGCGACGACCCTCTTGGTCAATGGCTCTCCGGTATTGGGATCGGTCGACGATGCGGGCGATGCAGACGACTACTTCACTTTCTCGCTGAAGGCCGGAACTCGCTATAGCGTGGTGATTGGGGCCGTGGACGCCGACGAATACCCTGGTGTCTATTCCTCGCTCCTCGATGGCAACGGCGCCTTCGTGGACAGCCAATACTCCAAGGGGGCCATGCAGGTCGTGCCCGAGGTCGACGGCGTTTACTACTTGGATGTTTCCGCGTATTGGGGCGGTCTTCAGCAGTACTTGGTCCAAGTGACCGACGATCCGCTCGCCGGCGAAACCTCGGCGGTGGCGTTGTTCTCGACAGCGTCGACCTTGACGAATGGGACCTTTCTGGTCCTGGACGAGGTGAACGCGGGCTCGACCGAGGCCTATGTGGCGGCCGCATACAACGTGATGGTCAGCACGCTGGGGCCCGCGGTGCTCTCCGCCAACCCCGGCGAGGCCCCGCAGGGACAGACGCTGGCCGTGACCCTCACCGGCCGAAACACCAATTGGCGGGCCGGGAGCACAACGGTCGCGTTCGGCGATCCGGGTATCGTGGTGCAATCGGTTCAGATCCACTCGGCCACCTCATTGACGGCCGTGGTCCAGATCGCCCCGACCATCGCGACGGGACGTTACGATGCAACCGTGACGACCACCTTGGGGCCGACGACGGAGACGGCCTCTGGAAACGACGTACTACAGGTTGTGGAGGCGACTTCTGAACCGATGATCCTCAGTGCGGATCCGGCGAATCTCAGCCAGGGCGACGAGACCACGGTGGTCATCCGGGGGGCAAACGTGGCCTGGGATGCCGCCGCCGTCGTCAACCTGGGCGCCGGCATCACGGTGCAGACCGTCCGAGTGATCAGTCCGACTCATCTCGAGGTCGACGTTGTCGTCAGCCCTTCCGCGGAGATCGGCTACCGGACCGTCACGGTCACCCAGGGATCCGACGTCGTCAATCGCTCGCGCGCCCTGTTCGTCAACGTGGCCGGGGTGGACATTCCCGAGATCTCGTCCCTCAGTCCGGCCACGGTCGGCGTGGGAAAGCAGGTCGACGTGACGATTCAGGCGGCAAACACGCATTTCCAAGCCGGCGTCACCACCGCAGATTTCGGCGACGGCGTGCAAGTCGTCAGCGTGACCGTGGTCTCGCCGACGGAGGCCGTCGTGCGCGTCCGCGCGGCCCTCAACGCCGCCATCGGCTTTCGCTCCGTGAGCCTCGCGACGGGCGGCGAGGCCGCCGTCCTGCTGCAGGGGTTCTACGTCGCCCCGAGCGCCGCCGGCAACGTGAAG
>CAZFKF010000556.1:0-4506 GCA_964518805.1 uncultured Planctomycetaceae bacterium
TGAATCGGCCTCGGCCGTCGCTGCGAAACAGGAAGTTCCCCGGGCCGCCGTCGTTACCCACAAAGATGTCCGTGTCGCCATCGTTGTCGTAGTCGGCGCAGATGATCCCCATGCCCGGACCGGGGTGGGCGGCCAGGCCGGATTCCCGGCTCACATCGGCAAACGTGCCGTCTCCGTTGTTGCGATAGAGAATCGGGGCCATGGGCGGAAATCGCTCCGGCCCGGGATAGATGGTCACGCCTTTCCAGACATTGATCACGTGGTTGTCGTACCAGAAATCGACGTAGTTGGCGACGAAGAGGTCGAGTTCGCCGTCCTTGTCCATATCGAGGAAGCAAACGCCCGCCCCGGCCTTGCGGCGATTGGCGGCGCCGGTCCCGGCTCGGCGCGTGACGTTGCTGAACGTCCCGTCGCCGTTGTTGCGAAACATGACATTCGGGCCGAAGTTGCTCAGATAGATGTCGGGGCGCCCGTCGTTGTCGTAGTCGCCGATGCAGACGCCCAATCCATACCCCGCCTCGCCGACCCCCGCCTGATCCGTCACGTCCACGAACTTGAACCCGCCGGCATTGCGGTAGAGACGATTCTTCGGCATGACATCGTACTTCGTTCCCTGCAAGGGCGTTCCGGTAACGAAATAGACGTCGATCCGTCCATCGCCGTCGTAGTCGAAGGTCGCCAGTCCCGAGGCAACCGTTTCCACGATGTACCGGTGGCCGCCGCTTCCGTCGGAGTGGCAGAACGAGATCTCGGATGGCCCAGTAACGTTTCGCAGTCGGATCGGAGACTGTGCGTCGAGCGACGTCGAGAGGGCGAGCAGAACCGCTGCCGACAGCACTCCTTCACGGGCGAGGTTTCTGAGGCGAGTGCCCACGATTGCATCGATCATTGGTTCATCGTCGTTTCAAGGAACGTCCTGTCGGACGTGTCCCCAAGAAGAAGGCGACCGCCACACACCCAAGCCCCAACGGGCAACGGGTTTCCGCGAGCATGAAGGTGGTGCTTCGACAGGACACCGAGGAGGCGTTCGGCCAGTCTCTTCATTCTACGAGGTCCCCCCCCGCCGTCAATCAGGCGTCTTGCAGAGGCACGTTACCGTTGCGAGCGTGGAGGCACGGCAACGCGAACGAACCGGGTGGGGAAATGCCCTCGGCGAATCGTCGATCACACCGCCGAGTTTGGGATTTAAACACTCTGTCAACATAGGGCTGCCTCCTTGCTGCGGACGAAGTTGTTTCTGGCAAACCAACTTATCCCGCAGAGGGCAGCCCTTTTCTATGGGGGGTGGTGAGAAATGCGGGATAGCACGCAGCACGGCCCATCCCGAGCGGAACGTCAGGAGTGGGACATCAGGAGTGGGACGGGCTTGCGGCGACATGAAGAGGATCAAGACAACGGCAACGAGATGCCAGCGTGCCGAGACGTGTCGCACAAGAGGTCCCAGAAGACGCGCCGGTCCAGGCTGGCCAACACGATCATGGACTTGCTGCGGGAAGCCGACTTATTGCATCCTTCGGCTTGGTCCCTTCGCGGATCGTCAGGAGTCGGTCTACCGGCACGTCTTCGAGGACATCGACACCGCCGCCGATCCAGCGGACTTCGATTCGCTCGACGCGGTCGTGTTTGCCAAGTCCGAAGTGCAAACGCGAGCCCCAGTGGCTTTGGTAGCCACGGCCGCTGTGGACCTCGTCGAGCTGCACGAGACTGCCAGCCACGACTCGCACGTGCGCTCCCACGCCGTCCCGGTTGGTCTTGACGCCTTCGAGACGAATCCCGATCCAGTGGTTCCCGGTTTCCGATTCGTTTCGCAGCAGCGTCGGGGGACGCCGCAGGTTGAGAACGACCACGTCGACGCGGCCGTCGTTGTCCAGGTCGTCGAAGGCGATTCCACGAGCCACCAGCTTGGCTCGCATGCCGTCTCCGCTCGAGCTGGAAACATTGACGAACTTGCCGTCTCCGGTGTTTCGCAGAAGAACGGGAGGAACTTCGTCTGCCTCTCGAAACAAGGCCAAGTCGATCTTGCCGGCATACTCGCCCAGGTGACCGCAGCCGATGAAAAGGTCCGGGTGTCCGTCGTTGTCGAAGTCCACAAAACCGCAACCCCACTTGATGTACGGGAACGTTCCCGCCGCTGCGCCGGCGTGCATGGTTACGTCGTCGAATACGCCGCCACCGAGGTTCCTGTAGAGGATCGGGTGCTGTTCGCGGAAATTGGTCATGAACAAGTCCAAGTTGCCGTCGTGATCGTAGTCGGCCGCGTCGGCACCCATCCCAGCAACGATTTCCCCGGCGTAGTTCGAGGAGACTCCGGCGGCCAGAGCCTGCTCCCTGAACTTGCCCGCTCCCACGTTCCGAAAGAGGAAGTTCCAATATTCGTCGTTGCATACGAAGACGTCGGTCCGTCCGTCGTTGTCGTAGTCCAGCGCGATTGTCCCCATCCCCGATCCAGCGTGGGCCCCGACTCCCGATTCCGCGGTGATTTCGCTGAAGGCACCGTCGCCGTTGTTGAGAAACAACTGATTCGGCTGCGCGGGAAAACTGCGAGGACCGGAATACCAGGTCATCCCACGGACGGTCGTCGTGAGGTGGTTCTCGTAATTGAAGACAATGTAATTGGCCACGAACAGATCAAGGTCGCCATCGCCGTCGACATCGAGGAAGTTCGCGCCCGCGCCAACCTTGTCGCCCCCGCCCACGCCGGCGGCCTTTGTCACGTCGGCGAAGGTGCCGTTGCCGTTGTTGCGGTACGCGACGTTGGGACCGAAGTTGTTGACGTAGACGTCCGCCAAACCATCGTTGTCGTAATCGCCGACGGCGACTCCGAGCCCGAATCCCGCATCGCCGACGGCCGCCTTGTCCGTGACATCGACGAAGCGAAAGCCGCCTACGTTGCGGTAGAGGTGATTGGTCGGCGGGGAGGATAGCAGACTCGTGCCGCGGAGCGGCCGGCCGTTGAGAAAATAGACGTCGATCAGGCCGTCGCCGTCGTAGTCGAACGTCGCGATACCCGAGGCCACCGTTTCCACGATATAGTAGCGGCCGCTGCCGCCGTCATGGTGGCGGAAGTCTATTCCGCACTTCTTCGTGACGTCGCGAAGGAGGATGGGACCTTCGCCGGGAATCGCGCGCGGAGCGTCTGCGACGACGGCGAGGAGCATGGCAGTCGCGAATCCCGTCGAGCGGGCCGCACGATGTGTCGTCTTCATGGTTTCCGGATCGGTGCCTGTTCGCGGTCCCCTGCGCGTGCGATTTCATTTGCCTCTGCCAGTCGGCCCTGCGTCCTGTAGAGCCTCTCGAGGCGTTTCCTCGCTTCCGCGTTCTTCGGATCAACGGCCAACGACGCACCCCAGAGCTGCTCGGCCTCATCGGCGCGGGCGTGAGACGCATAGATCTCTGCGGTCCACGCGAGGAATCGCGCGGCCAGGGGACGCGTTTCAACCAGATCGCTCTTCAGCCGATCGACGCGACGAAGGTCCGAAGTCGCGATCTCCGCGGACTTCAACTTGGCGTATTCCTCCCGATGCTTCTGGGCACCCGGGTCGTCCCCGAGGCGAAGCATGGCCTGGGCAAGCGCAAAATGAGCTGTCGCCAAGCGAGGATCGATGGCCACCGCCTCGAGCAATTCCCGCTTTGCTTTGTCATACTGTTTCAACTGCAAGTACGCTTGCCCCAGCACCACCGCGGCGTGGGCCGAAGGACTCCGCGCCCTGCGCAACGGCTCCAACACCGCGACCACGTCCTGCGGCCTCCCTGCGTTCACGAGGGAGTCGATCATCATGGACAAGTTGCCGTCGGCCATCTGGGGCGAAAGCCCATAGGATTTCAGGAACCGCTCAGCCGCCTTTTCGAAGTCTCCCTTCTTGAAAGCATCCATTCCGAGGGCATTCCACGCCTCGGCATACTCAGGATGCGTCTGGGTGCATTGCTCCCAAGAAGCGACGGCCTTTGCCGGCTCATCCAGGGTCCAGCAGATGTGTCCGGCGAGCGTAATCGCCGCGGGATCGTCCGGAAAATCTTGGGCTAGCCGATCGCCGACCTGCTTGGTTCGGGCAATCAACTCCTGATCGGTAACGGGGTCCGGGAGAATCGGCGGCTTCGTCGCCGATCGGGACGGCGGCGCATGCAACACGCCCCGGCCCTGTCCGGGCCGCTCGATGGGCCGAAACCACCGTTCCAGCCATACCAACCCGACCGTCACGCTAACCGCGATGGCAACGGCCAACGGCCAGCGCTTTGGGCGCGAAGCAATAGTCCTGGAAGGGCCCGACGGCCCTTTGGCGCTCTGCCGCTGAGGACGTGCTCTCTTTGTCATGGAAGGGCGACCGCGATGACTACGAGCATCCTATCGCAATCACCAACCGCAAGGAAGAGCTTGAGCGAGCGGTGGCCGTCGCGCGAGACGCGGTGCGGGAAGCATGCTCCCTGAGCAAGGAAGACAGGAGACGGGACACTGCAATCGACTCCCCCGCACACAATCCGCGACTGGATCGAACGGCGCGCGCAAAG
>CAZFKF010000557.1:0-4503 GCA_964518805.1 uncultured Planctomycetaceae bacterium
TCCTTGGGCGTGGCCGACCAGTAGCGGTCCATGTGGAACGTCTTGACGTAGAAGTCGGGGTTGACTTTGTTCTTCTCGCAGGCCATGGGCATGTTCAGCGAGTGCCCGCCAACGCCGGCGGGCACGCCCTGGGCCTTGATCAGATCGACGAACTGTCCGATCGCTTCAATCTTCCCGCCGCCCATCATGTACGAGTCGGTCATCCCGCCGTGCGAATAGATGAACGTCGCCCCCAGATCCACCTGGCGCTTGATCGCCTCCTCGGTCTTGGCCTTGTCCTCGGAGAACGAGATGCAAACCATGGTCTGCATCTTCGTGCTGTGGCTCTGGTTGTACTTGGTCACCACGGGCCAGCAGAAGGGATCCAACTGGATCGTGTTGATGCCGCACGCCTGGCACAATTCCAGCGTCTCGAACACCTTGGCCTCGGTGTTGTACGAGGTGAACAGCTTCGAGGCGTACATCAGATCGCGGCTGTGGGCCCAGCCGCCGATCAGGTTGCCGCCGATGAACAAGCGGCTGAGCGAGACCTTGCCGATCTTGCCGCAGGGCAGGCTGCCGGGTGGGATGTCGGTTAGCGGCTTCTTGGCCTGCGCCCCCAGATCGGTTTGGGCTGTGCCGTCCTTCATCGCTGCCAGAAGGGTCGTCTCCTCGATGCTCCCGTATGCTGCACCGATTCCGGCTGCTCCTGCCACACCCCGAGCCAGGAAACACCGACGGTCCGTTCTTTCTGCCATGGCGGCCTACCTCCGCGTTTGTCGGAAACGGTTATTCCACTCCACCCGTCCCCCGGGGGCGCTTCCGCGCCCAACGGCCGGACGAAACCCATCCTCTAGTGTATCGGGAAGAGGGGGCGTCCGCAACGCGCGGGCAACGTCGTCGCTTCGTTGAGAATTTTGTCTGCAACCCGGTTCCTCTCGCGATGTGAATCCTCCGGACGACCCGTAGTTGCATGCATCACGTGCGTTGGGCACAATGTCGGGCAGGTGGGCCCGGACCGTCTGTTGCGAAGGAGCCTCGACATGCTTGCACGATTCGTTGCCGCCGCCCTCGTGGCATGGGCCGCCCAACTTGCCCGTGCGGCCGAGGACACGGGCCTTCGCGACGAGGTGGTCGGCGTCGAAACCGAAGGGGCGCCGATCCTGTGGCGCGACTTCGCGGCCGGCCAACCCGCCTCCGCGATTCGCACGGCCACGGAGGCCGAACTTGGCAGCCAGGCCGGTGGGCCCCCGTTACGCTCGACCTGGATCGTGCGTCGTCCGGGCTGGACGCCTGCCCTGCTCAACGCCGTGGGCACGCCGCCGGAGGTCGCCTTCGATCCGCAGATTCGCGAGGAGTGCGATGTCTTTCTGGGCCTCCGGGCCGTGGACCCGGTGATGACGTTCGACATCAAGCTCTCTGGCGATTCGGAATTCACGACGATCACCGCTCCGGCAGCCACGGCAACGCGACATTTCGATTTCGAGTTCCACTGGCGGGGCCGCGTGCCCATGGCCGGGCAGAAGCTCGTCGTCCGCGCCCGCGGCAAGCCGGTCTATTTGCAGTACGTCAAGTTCATCCCGCACCGGCGGAAGCAGGTGACTCGGCGTGTGCCCAAGGAGCATCTCGCCATCCTCCAAGAGAAAGGCCGTCATTTTGCGTTCCCCGGCGTGACGCAATTGCCCGACGACAGCCTGCTCGTCGTGTGCCGCGAGGGGGACGCACACGTGTGTGCGCGGGGGAGGATCGTGGCCACGCGTTCGACCGACGGGGGCAAGACCTGGTCGCCGCGCGAAGTCGTCTACGATTCGCCCTCGGACGAACGCGACCCGGCAGTGCTCTGCCTCGACGACGGCACGGTCGTGGCCAGTTTCTGCGCGTGGGACAGTTGGCGCGAGTCGCCCGAGCTGCGGCAGAAGTACGCGGCCGAAACGACGCGCATGGAAAGGGACGGGTGGGGGAAATACTCGGGCAGTTGGCTGAGCGTTTCCGGCGATCGCGGGCGGACGTGGTCGCCGCCGCGCCGCGCGCCGGACTTCTTCAGTCCGCACGGCCCCGTGCCCGGCCCGGACAGGTCGCTCTATTGGCTGGGTCTCGGGTCGAATGGCGGGCGCACGGTGGTGGCCATCCATCGCACCGCCGACCAAGGCCGCACTTGGCAGCTTTGGAGCGAGGTGGCCTATTGCCGGCCGTACGATCCGTCGAACTCGGGGGAATACTGGGATGAACCGAATCTCCTCTTCCTGCCCGGCCGCCGAGCCCTGGCCGCGTTTCGCGTCGAGATGGACGGGCTTGTTTGGCTGTCGCACTCCGCTGATGAAGGCAAGCATTGGTCATGGCCCTCGCGCACGCCCGTTTGGGGCTTCCCGCAGCAACTGTGCCTGCTCGGCGACGGTCGAATCCTCATGGCCTACGGTTACCGCAAGTCGCCGCTGGGCGTGCGGGCCTGCGTCTCCAGCGACGGCGGCCGCAGCTACGACCTCGCTCGCGAAATCGTGCTGCGTCACGACGGCGAGAACGTCGACCTGGGCTATCCCTACAGCATTCAACTCCGCGACGGCCGGGTGCTGACCGTCTACTACTTCATCCGCAAAGGAACCGACTGCCATATCGAGGGGGCGATCTACCGGCCCTGATCGCCCGCGCCGCACGCCGCGGACGGCGCGCCGCGCTGCCGGTCGGGGCATATCGCATTCGCGCCATCGTACGAGAACAGATCTACCGAAAGGACGAATCATGAGCGGGAAGAAATCGATGTCGCGGCGCGCGTTTGTCGCGGGTGCGTCCGGCGTGCTGCTGGCTGGAACGGCGGTTGGAGCGGACGAGAAGGCCGCTTCCAGCGGCGGTCCGCGATTGGCCATTGACGGCGGCGAGAAGGCCGTCAAGCGGGCCGCTGGTTCGGGGCGTCGCTGGGGCGAGCGCGAGCGCAAGCAGCTCGAAGCCATGCTCAACCAGGATTCGCTCTTCTATTGGCAAGGACCGCAAACCAAGCTCCTTACCGAGCGATTCCAGGAAATCTGCCCGGTGAAGCACGTGCAGACTTGCTCGTCCGGGACCGCAGCACTGCACATCGCCGTGGCGGCCGCAGGCATCGGCTTGGGCGACGAGGTGATTACGTCGCCGGTGACCGACATCGGCTCGGTCATCGGCGTCCTCTACCAGCAGGCCGTGCCGGTGTTCGCCGACCTGGGCGAAGGCACCTACACGCTCGACGTCAAGGACGTCGAGCGGCGGATCACGCCCAGGACCAAGGCGATCATCGCCGTTCACCTGACCGGCAATCCCTGCGATCTCGACGCCCTGAAGGCGCTGGCCGATCGCCACAAGCTGATCCTCATCGAGGATTGTGCCCAGGCATGGGGCGCCAAGTCTCGCGGCCGGCCGATCGGCACCGTGGGCCACTTCGCCTGCTTCTCGCTGCAGAACTCCAAGCACATCACTTGCGGCGACGGAGGCGTGGTCGGCTCGAACGACGAGCGATTCGGGCCGCTGTTGCAGAAGTTCGGCGACAAGGGCGGCGATCGCCGCAAGTGGGGCGGATTCGACGCCTTCGCCACCAACTATCGCATGAGCGAGCCCCAGGCCGCCGTTGCCGCCGCCCAACTCACGCGGCTGGAGGCCATCGCTGCCCAACGCGCCAGGCTGGGCAATCTGCTCACGGAGAAGATCGCCGACGTCCCCGGGCTCATCCCGCACCAGGTGCATCCGCAGGATCGCGCGGTGTATTGGTTCTACATGTTCCGGATGCGGCCCAAGGCTTTCCGTTGCAGCCGCTCGGCGTTCGTCAGGGCTGCCGTGGCGGAGGGGGCCCCGGTGTCCGGCGGATACATCGGCGTGCCGCTGTACGGCGAGCCGGTGTTCAAGAAACACGGCTTCTTCGCCGGGCGCTGGCCGGTCAAGGAAATGGGCCCGACCACCATGGACTTCTCGAAGCACCAATGCCCCGAGGCCGAGGCGATCCTGAAGACGGGCATGCGCGTGCCGATCGATGAGCACATGACCGAAGCCTACATCCTCGACGTCGCCGCCGCCATCCGCAAAGTCGCCCGCCACTACGCGGCGTAGCGGCGACCGATTGCACACCGCATCGCGGCAGCGCGACGGATACCCACTCCCCGAAAGAGCTTGCGCGGTAAGGCGATCGGAATCGGGACGATTCGCGTTCTGATGGCCAAGACCATCCTGCCGGGTGGATATCTCTTCCCGTCCGCGTCGGTAATGCCGCCACGGTCGGGTATCCTCAACCTGCTTCCGGCCAAGTTCCGATGTGATGGGTAACGCTTCACCGCCAGCAGACGGGGTGACTACCCTATGACCCGACTCGACACCGACAGGCTCCAGGCTGCTCGAGGACCTCATTTTGGTGGAGGTCTCACGAAGACGTCCTTCGTGGGCCAGTGGGAGCTCGTCGAGAAGGCCGCCGAAGGGAGGTTCACCGAGGTCTTTCTGGCCCGCCCCGCCGGAAACGGCGAATCGACTTCCGCACCTTACGCCATCAAAATGCTCAGGAGGCCATGGGAGACC
>CAZFKF010000558.1:0-4496 GCA_964518805.1 uncultured Planctomycetaceae bacterium
AGCACCTCGGCCGTGGCCGCATCGACCGTGCGATTCAATCCCAGCACCGAGCCAAACGCGCTCAGCGGGTCGCCCGCCATAGCCTTCTGCAACGCGGCGGACAGCACGTCATCGACCGCGGCCCCACACGGATTGTTGTGCTTGATGACCACAGCCGCCGGTTCGGTGAAACTGCGGACAATCCCCAGGGCGTTTTCCAGGTCGAGGAGGTTGTTGTAGGAGAGCTCCTTGCCGTGCAGTTGCTGGGCCGCCACGACGTTGCCCGGTCGTGACTGGGCTTCGACGTACAACGCGGCTGCCTGGTGCGGATTCTCGCCGTATCGAAGCACTTCCTTGCGCACGTAGCCCAGGCTGACCGTTCCCGGAAACGGCCCCTCGGAAGTCCGGCCGGCGAAGAAGTCGGCGATCGCGCGGTCGTATCGGGCGGTGTGGGCGAAGGCCTCTCCGGCAAGGCGTTTGCGCAGTTCGAGCGTCGTCGCCCCCTCGGTGCGGATCTGGCTGAGGATCTCCGGATACTGCTGCGGACTGGTGGCGATCGTAGTGAAGGCGAAATTCTTGGCGGCGGCGCGGACCATGGTCGGGCCGCCGATGTCGATCTGCTCGATCGCTTCCGGCTCGGTGACCCCGGGCTTGGCCACGGTTGCGGCGAAGGGATACAGGTTCACCACCACCAGCTCGAAGGTCAGAATGCCGTGCTCGGCCAGGGCCTGAACGTCTTCGGGATGGTCGTGGCGGCAGAGGATTCCGCCATGCACCTTGGGGTGCAGCGTCTTGAGCCGGCCGTCCATCATTTCCGGAAAGCCGGTGTACTGCGAGACATCGCGTACCGGAATCCCTTCCTTCTCCAGGAAGCTGCGCGTGCCGCCGGTGCTGAACAGCTCGACACCGTGTGCCGTCAAGCCGCGCGCCAGCTCGGCGAGATTCGACTTGTCGCTAACGCTGAGAAGAGCCCGACGAACAGGGGGGGAAGCCATGAAGTCACCCTTGCCAGAACCATGGGCGGGAAGCAGGCGCCAGGAGCCATTTCCCGAAACGGACCGTCGAATCCTCGAAGGACGAGGGGCGAGCAAGGTTCCTGGAACCTTGCTCGCAACGGTTCCCATGTTTATCGGCTGGAGTGCAAATGGTCAAGGACCATGGCTACCGCCGTTTCTTGGCGGCCTTGGCGCCGGGCATGGCGCCAGGCATGGCCCCCGGCATTGCGCCGGGCATGGCGCCAGGCATCGCTCCAGGCATACCGGCGTCGGCCCCCTTGCCCTTTTTGCCCTTTTTGCCCCCAGCTCCGGCGAGATCGGACTTCTTGCTCTTGGCTGCGCTGGACTTCGATCCTCCGCCGCCACCTCCGCCGCCCGAGGGCTTGGAACTGACCGTACGGGTTGGTGTGGGTGATTCGTCGGCGGGCTTCTCTTGGGCCGCCTTCTTGGCGCCCTTCGAACGATCAACGATCTCGACCTCTGTGTGGGGGATGCGGCGCACCAACGGTTCGACCACGCTCGGTTCGTGGAGGCATTGAACCATGCCCGTTGCGCTGGCCAGGAAGAGCCGATCGTTCTCGGGGTTGGTCACTTTGATCGGAAGGTACTCGGCCGCGATGGTGTCGATTGCGGAGCCGGTCTTGGCACTGAGCACGTGAAGCAGGCCGATTTTGTCGGTGGCATAGACCCGCTCCTTGCTGGCCGCGATGAACCGTGTGACTTCCGGAGTCCACCACGCCTGCGTGCCCGCCTTGGCATCGAGGCAAAACATCCCACCGAGTTGGTTGGTCACGAAGATGAATCGGCCGAGGACGACCGGGTCTTCGACGATCGGATCGCCGGTCGAGAACCGCCACAGCATGTCGCCGGTCCGTTCGCGGATGGCGTAGACGAAGCCGTCTTCCGATCCGGCGATGAGCAGGCCCGTGTCGGGCAGCACGTTGTTGTCCGGAGGAATGTAGCTGGCTTGAGCCACGATCGGGGCGTCGGTCTGAAGACGGTAGCGGAGTTCCAGGGACCGAGGCTCGGTGCGGTCGATCTGGCCCGCGCAGAAATACCCCTGGTCCGTAGCCCAGACCACGTTCTCCTCGGTTGCCGTCTCAACGGTGACGGTCGGCTGGACCACGGCGCGGCCAGGCACCTGGCAGTACAGCGGGACCTGCGGGCCTTGATCCAGTCGCAGCGATTCGAGGAGCGCGGGGTCATCCGCCGGCGGCTTGGCCGTCGCTGAGGCATCCTTCTTTGCGGCGTCGGCAGGCTGACCCTTGCCGACGTCACCCGTGACGGGCTTCTTCGCGGATTCCGCGAACTTGCCCTTTAGCTCTTTGATTTCGTAGGCAACCAGTCGGCCGTCCATGAGCGGAACGTAGACCCGTTGCTGGCTCAAAGCCGGGCCAGCCCCGGGCACGCCTTCGAGCGTGGTCTGCCACAGCAGTCTGCCGTTGAAGCGATTCAGCAGGTAGAGCGTCGTTCCGTTGACCACGGCGACCAGCTTGCGATTGGCTGCCGGCGTCATGGTGGGGTAGCGGCGATTGCCGACCTCGGCCGACCAGCGGGCAGCGCCCGTCGTCGCGTCGATCGCGGTGACGCTCGCCTGATCGCTGAGCATGAACAAGGAGCCCTCGTCCAACACCAACTCCCGGACCCGGCCTCGGGCAGGATCGACCGCGCTCTGTGTGTACCACGCACGCGTCAGGCCGTGCTGCTGGGCGGCCGGTTCTGAGATGATCTCAGAACTGGGCGAGCCCCACGCCAACAGCGCCGGGCAGACGCAACCGAGCCACACCGCAGAGAAAAGGATCCGGTGAATCATACGATGGCCCTTAATCCCGCGAAGGATCCCCCACGGGCATGAACGTTTCCCTACCCCCTTTCGTTTCATAATACTACGAAAACGGCATAGTTGCACCTAGAAAGCGCCCCTTGCGCCAAAGACCATGATCCACCACATAGGGTGGGGCACGGATGCGCTAGACCGTTCGGGATCGGCGGTCTAAGATGAGCTTACACTCGGCTGGGGCAACCTCTCCCAAGGGGGGGCTGGTTTCTCACCGGCGATGCGGCGGGATTTGTGGCATGGACCCAGAATACTCGGGATCGGAGGTTGGCAAGCTTGTCGAAGAGGTCGCCGGTTATCTGAATTTTTCCTCTGGGGCATCCGATCCGAGGTTTCTCGGCGCGCTCAACGGGCTGTATGGAACGTTGGCCGAGGATGCCGCCAAAAGGGGTGAACCGGTCTGGCAAACGCTGGCTCAACTCTTGCGCACGGGATTAGAGGACCTTGCGAGCCGCGCGGACGCCTTTCGCCAAGTGGATCAAGCTGCCGCTGCGTTGAGGCTCGTGTTCGAGGAGACCCTGCCGGCCTACCTTCGATTCCACAGCGACCTGCTCTTCCACCAGACCGACGCCTCGCTTTTTCAGCCGTTCTTCGTGGGACGCGTCTGCGAGGCGGTGCTGGCCATGGGCGGTCCGTGGGAGGAAACCGAACGGATCGTCGCGGGAGCGATCCGCCGGCTCAACGATTTCATCGGCTACCGGCCCGTCGCCACGCTGCGTTCCAGCCAGAAGATGCAACCCTACGCCCATGAATGGGTTCGTCCTATACCGCTGTACATCCGCGATGCGGGGGTGGCCTGGGGCCGCTACCACGATCTGATCACGTTGACGATCGAGTTCCTTCGATCCACGGATCCTGACATCTTGGGCCAGGCCTGGTTCGACCTCGACCTGCTCGACGAGCTCGCCCTCGATCCGCGGGCATACGATTTCGACCATCCGGTCAATCGGCGGCCGAACTACCATTTCGGCGGCTGGGACCTGCACTTGATCGACAATCGCGGCCATTACCGGCGGTTCGTGCTGCAGCAAGTCACGCTGGACGGGCTTTCTCAGCGGATCGACCAACGGAGTGATCTGCCGCGCGAGGAACTCCTGTGGGAAGCCGCCGCCGTGCTGGCTTGCACAATGTTGATGGGCTCCGGGATCACGGGCGACGGACCCGAGGCGCTGGATTCCAGCGCGACGCTCACGACGCTCGTGCGCCGCATCGCCGCGTATCGCGACACGTACTACGAGCGATTGCTCGCCCGGCTGAGCGGTCCCCGCGCCGACCGGCTGCGGGCCGAGGCCCAGGTCTTGCGCCAGCCCTTCGGGGGCGTGCGGCAACATTTGAATCAGAGCCTGGCGCGGCGGCGTGCCGAGCAGTTGCAGCACGTGCACCTTGCCCGCCTCTTCGCCAGAATGGGCTACACCCAGGCTGCTGCCGAGCAGGCCGGGATCGTGCCCGCGGCGTCCGCGCGCATGCGCTGTGAGATCGATTGCCGCATGAGTGCCGCCCACCTCGACGCCGATCGGGGCCGGCTGACCCCGGCCGCGGCAAGCCTCCCGCAGATCGAGGATTTGCTGCATCGCGCCATCGAATGCGGGGCCATGGTCGACCCTTGGAACATCCTCGGGTTTGGCGGGCCGTTCAGTCGCTCGCCTGCCATCGAGGACAGCGTTCACGACGAGCGCGTTGACGAC
>CAZFKF010000559.1:0-4495 GCA_964518805.1 uncultured Planctomycetaceae bacterium
GCACCCCACTGCCCGGAATGTCGAAACGAATCGTCTGCACCCCAGGCGTAGCATTTGCATACTCGATCGCCGATCGCAGCGACCAGGGCCCACTATTGTTGGTGTTGGTTACGAGGATATCCGAGACGCCCCCCGCCGTCTGGCCGTCGTAGATGGCGATCCACAGCCGGTAGTCGGCGATGTTGATGTACCCGTCTCCCGTCAGGTCAAACGCGTAGTCGTACTTCGTCTGGCCGAGGCTGCTGCCGTAATGCGTCAAGAACAGGTCTTTGTCGCTCAAATCCACGGCGCGGTTGCCGTCAAAATCCCCTTCCAGACGGCGGAAATCGTACTGGTAGGGACCGTCGACCGGGCCGTAGCTGTCGGCAAGTGCAGAATCGTCCAATCGCAATTGGTATTGGTCGTCGGCCAGCAGCGTCTTGCGGCTGCCGCCGATACCGTCGATGGTCAGATCGATCAGCAGCGCGTGCGACTGACTGTCCCATTGGAAGTGGTTCGTTGTCAGAGGCACTTCGCCCAGGTTGTTCGTCAGGCCGTAGATCTCGACTGCATCGAGTATGGCTCCGCTACTGATGAGCTGCTGAAGATTCGTCTCCCGGCTGAAATAAACGGCGATCTGTTCGAGGTTGGAGCGTTGGGATTCGCCGTGGTTGACGACAAAATCGGTGACCTCCAGCGGCTCGGGCGGGCTGGTGCTGGCCAGTGTGCCGATAGTCGTCGGCGTGGTCAAGGAGAGCAATTGCCTTTCTTCCAGCGGCTCGCACCTCAGCGCGCGGTGACGCGCCATGCGACTGGGCGTGTGCGAGCGAGACTTCGCCGTGCCAAGGGTGCCATCTTTCTGACGCGCGTGCATTCGCGAGTTGGCGGATGTCTCGCGAACGGAGCACACTGGAGCCCCAAGCCGTGGTACGGACCGATCTCGCTTCAACATGACGCAAAGCTCCTCAATTCTCCCGCTGCAACACAACCCGAAAGAACCTACGAGACTCTCTATCTTTTTCCAAAGCCGCCTTCTATTTCGCCTTGCCCGCCTGGCGCCACCGATGGATGAAAGCCAGGAGCCTCATCCATCAGGTCGAGCGGCCAGGAAGGGTGATCCAGGGCCTGACCTCCGTCCACGCCGGCTGTGCCGCCGAGTTTCGGCGAACGTCTTCGGGCATGGCAGATTGCGCCATCCGGCAGTCAGGCCGACCGCTTGCGACGGCGGATGAGCCAGGCGGTCAACAGTCCGCTTGCCCACACGGTCAGGTTTCCTGGCTCCGGCACCGTATTGACCCTGGTCAACGATGCGCTTGGCGGATTAAACGCCACGTCGTCGGTCCGCGAATTCAGGAACGACAGAACCACGCCGCCTCCGACGATTCCGGCAACGTCAGTCTGCAATCGTGGGGCCCCTTCAGCCAGCGTAACCCCCAAGGGCGTATTGCCCGGTAGCCCAGCGAGGTCGATACGAAGTTGGCCGATCTGTTCGCGAGTATCGAGTATCGAAAAGGGCCGGTAATCGCCAAAAAAATCAGCGGAAAACAACCCCAGACCGTCGTCGGCCAACGAGTCCTCCTCGCGCCAACTCGGCAACGTCGTCGAATTCAAAAGGAAACTGAAGCGGCTGAAGTCAGTGCCTCCTGCCGTCAAGAGCGGATCGCTGCCGACGACAGAGAGCTGCACGACGTCGATCGAATCCCCAAGGTTTCCGGTGAGCGTTAGGAACACGTTCAGCAGCGCGTCGCTCGCCGTTACGGACTCCACATCGAGGCCAAAAGTGGCAATGGCCCCATAAAGCCGCGCCGGCATACAGCAAAACAGTACCACCCCGAGCAAAGGCACAAGTCGTCTAAGCACGTCTTGACTCCTGTTCTGGCTGGCTGCGAAGCCATGCGGCGAACGAATACCGGTCGACATCCTCATGAACCATGAACTGAGTGTGTCCTTATCGTAGTCGCCTCCTACAACTGGTGCAATCATTATCGTGAGCCAATTTCCCCCCAAGCAGTGCAGTCAGGTCGTGGTAATACACTAGCGTGTTCCCCCCCATCGAGCTGTAAGCGGACGCGTACTCGCCTGCCAGGTCCTGCTGCTGTCATGGGACGTGAGCGTGTAACGGTCGAGCAGCTTTGTGGTGCGGTTGCCGCCAGCCCCCCCCCCACGCAGTGGAAGTCTTGGTGCAGGATTGTGGTTCGCGGCACGTCTTCGGCCCGTCACTTGGCCTGGGACGCTTGGAGGATTCGGTCGACCAGCGTGCCCGGTTTGGTTGGGGAGGCGAAATCCTGGCCTGCCAGCGCCGCAGGCAGCGACCAGAGCATCAGGTCTTGATAGTAGTCGTTGCCGTAGAACGAGCAGGGGATGCACTCGATCTGCGGGCAGTCGCGGCCAGAGCGACCGCGTGCCGGGCAACCGTCTCGCCCATGAAGCCTCCGACCGCTGCCAGCACCGACGCCACGCAGATGAAGCGATTCACGGGACGGCTCCTTTTCGTTCGAGCATCACACGTCCATCGCCATGCGGTCCGGCGGATTGACAGCGTCGGACCGCCGCAGTATTTTCACCCCGCGAGGTTTGTGAGGTCAAGTCCGGCAACCGCGTCTGGTCGAGGAGCGTCGCAATGTCACGAAACAGGATCGGCACGGCATGCGTGTGCATTGTTCTTTTCGGGTTGTCGGGCCGCAATGGCGCTGCAGAGCCGGCGCTGCCGCAAGGCAGCGCGCCGGCGCCCATTGTGAGCCGCCATTTCCCCGACCGCATCCACGAGTTCGTCTGGCGGAACTGGAACGCCGTCGAGCCCGCCCGGCTGGCGAAGATCCTAGGCGCGTCGGTCGCCGAGGTCTCGGCAATCGCGACTTCCATGGGACTGCCGCCAGCCGCGGCCATTCCGCCGGAGATGAAGACCCGCGGCTACATCACGCTCATCCGCCGCAACTGGCACCTGCTGCCCTACGGGCAGTTGCTGGAACTGGTGGAAATGACACCCGAGCGGCTGGCGTTCGCCCTGCGCGAGGATGACTTTCTTTGGGTCAAGCTGGGCCAGTTGAAGCCGAAGTGCGAGCCGCTTTGCTACCGTGCGCCGGATGCGGCGGCGCAACGCCGGGCTGCGGAGATTCGCCGCATCGTCGAGGCGGAATTCGGGGACGCGGTGCGACGACCGGCGGAGCCGCGTTTCGAATTTGTCCGGCGGCTCAGCAGCCCGCTTGCCGGCTTCACGCCGTCCGGCCTCGGGCAAGATCAACCGGTTTCGCTGCGATTCGTGTATTCTTATCTGGCCGTGTACGGCGATCCGCTCTCGAATCCGACCCTGGACCCGTACCCGTACGGATTCCGCCAGCGGCTCGCGTCCGTCGGGGTCAACGGCGTGTGGCTGCATGTGGTGCTGCGCGATTTGGCGCCCGGGGGGGCGGCGTTTCCCGAGTTCGGCGCGGGCCACGAGCAGCGACTGGCCAACCTGCGGGCCCTGGTCCAGCGGGCCAAACGGTTCGGCGTGGGCGTGTATCTTTACATGAACGAGCCCCGGGCCATGCCTGGCTCCTTCTTCAAAAACCGGCCCGAGGTGGCCGGGGTCGAGGAAGGGGATTTCAAGGCCCTTTGCACGTCCCATCCGGCGGTGCGGGGGTGGATGGCGGACGCGCTGACGTATATCTTCCAGCAGGTGCCCGACCTGGGCGGCATCTACGCGATCACGGCCTCCGAGAACCTGACCAACTGCGCATCACACGGGAGTTGGCAATCGTGCCAGCGCTGCAAGGGGCGAAGCGACGCCGACATCCTGGCCGAAATCGTCGCCGTGCTCGAAGCCGGCGTGCACCGGGGCAATCCCAAGGCCATTGTGGTCGTCTCGGATTGGGGCTGGCGGGGACACGGCGACGCAGTCGATATTGTCCGCCGTTTGCCGAAACCGGTCTGGCTGATGTCGGTCAGCGAATGGGACTATCCGATCGTGCGGGGCGGAATCGCCACTAAGGTGGGCGAATATGCCATTTCGGCCGTGGGACCGGGCCCGCGATCCGTGCGCCACTGGGAAGCCGCCCGGCAGGCCGGGATCAAGACCGCGGCCGAGATTCAATTCAACAACACGTGCGAGATCGCCAGCATTCCGTACCTGCCGGTCATGGACCTCGTGGCCGAGCACCTGCATAACCTGGCGCCGCAGCGGCTGAACGGGATGCTGATCGGTTGGACCATGGGCGGGCATCCTTCGCCGAACTTCCAGTTGGCCCAGCGTCTGAACCGCAGCCCCGCCCCGGAGGTCGGCGCGGTGCTGGACGCCGTGGCGCAGGAACGATTTGGTCCCGAGGGCGCCCCGCATGCGCGGAAGGCGTGGACGCTGGCCAGCCAGGCGTATCGGCAGTATCCCTTCCACATCAGCGTGGTCTACACGTCGCCGGTCCAGTGGGGGCCGGCCAATCCGGTGTATCCCTCGCGAACCGGCTACTCGGCCACGATGTGGGGACTTCCCTACGACGACCTGAAGGGTTGGCGCGGTCCCTACCCGGCGGACGTCTTCGCC
>CAZFKF010000560.1:0-4495 GCA_964518805.1 uncultured Planctomycetaceae bacterium
TGTGCCGGAAGCCTTTGTAGCAGTAGTTGCCGAAATCGCCGTGGATGTCCTTCTTTCCGGCGGGCGTGAGCTGATCGATGCGTCCGGAGCCGGGCACCCAATCCAGGTTGAAATCTTCCCAGAACGTGGTTGCCCCCAGGTCGAGCATCGCGCCCCAGTAGTTGCGGATGCAGTCGAGGCACCCCTGGTAGTCGCCGGCCGCGGCCCGGGCCTCCAGCACGTAGTAGCCGTAGAAGGTCGACATCCGCTTGGCGCCATCCACGGCCATGACCTCGCGGTTGAGCGTTTTGGCGTCGCCCAGGCCGGCCAGCGTCAATAGGGCGGCGGCCTGCTTGCTCTGGCCGTGGTCGGGCACGTAGGTCCTCAGCCGTGTCACCGCCGCGCGGCACTTGTCCTCCGTCGCCCCGTCGCCGAGGATTCCGCACAGTTCGCCGCCCGCTTGAAGGCTCATCACCAACAGCGAATGCAGGCCGGCATGAATCGCCTTCTTATTCTCGCTCGAAGGCCAATCGAGGAACCGCCCTTCGGGCAGCGTTTCGCGGTTGTCGGGCCCGACGTGCGTCATGAGTCGCTCCAGCAGGCCCGTCAGATACGCCTTCTGTTTCTGCAAATAGGCCAGATCGCCGTGGTGGCGGTACCAGCTATGCTGGATCAGGACCCACCACATCGAATAGGAACTGATGCCGTTCATCCACTGCGGCAGCGGCGTGCAGTCGCGGATCAGGTCCAAGCTGGCGGGGACGACCGGCTGGTCCCCGAAGACCGTGCTGATGGTCATGGTCTCGGGGTGCATATCGCCGATCCACACCAGGCGGTCACGCTTGATTCCGTCCCAGAGGTAATCTTGCATGTTCAGGTGGACCGTGTAGGCGCCCGTCTGCCAAATGCGATTGAGCCGCTCGTCGCTCGAACGGAACGAGCCCAAGTAGGGCAGGTCGCGATAGACGAACACCGCCCGGATCGCCTTGATGTTGACGTAGCTGTCGCGGTCGACCAGGTCCACGCGCACGAAGCGGAAGCCGGTGTTGCCGATCTCGTGGGTGCCCAGCCAGGGGACCAGGCAGGTCTGGTCGCGAATGGCGTGGTCGTTGGTGGCGTTCTTGGGCTCGCCCAGGTCGCTCATCGCTTCACTGGCCGACTCGCCGAAGCGGACCCTCAATCGCACGGGCTGATTGCGGGCCGAGCCCGAGACCATGATCTGCACGCCGCCGTGGAGTTCTCGCCCGAAGTCGAGCAGCACGGCCGGCTGGCTTCCCTTGTTGCGGAGCGTGCAGGCCGCCGGGGTTTCGAGCGTTACCTGGCCGCGGCCGCTTTCCAGAAGCAACTTGGCATGTTCGACTTCGGCCGGCCCTTGCGGCGACTGCCAGACAATCCGCTTGGGCACAACATACACCCGCACGCGCGGATCGAAACTCACCGGCCCGAGATCGCCGGCCGTTCCTGGCACCGGGGCCGCCGTGCCAGGAGATGAGGTCGCCGGCTCGGCGCCCGGCACGCTTGCGCACCACAAAGACAAGCAACACGCCAAGAGCATCGTTCGCTGCATCCCATCGTCCCTTTTGCTGCGGGGGTCACGTCGTGTTCCGTCGATCCAGTGCCGCCTTCGGCCAGCGGCCATTCTACTAGTCCTCGTGCCCCTCCGCGACCCTCCGCGTCCTCCGTGGTGAAATCGGGAATTCACCGCGGAGGACGCGGGGGATCACGGGGGAAATGGGGGGTTGTGTCGGCCCGGCGGCGAAAGGTACGATGGAGTGTTTTGCCGAGGTCGTGAGCATGACAGCCTTTAGTGTGGTTCTCCGCAGGTCTATCGAGTCGAGCGTCTGCCTCGGCTCGACCGGCGTTGCACGCCTGGCGCAGGTGGCGGAGTGACCGTGGTGGACGGTCGATTTCGGGCAAGTTGGTGGCTGCCCGGGGGGCATGGGCAGACCCTCTGGCCGGCCCTCATGCGGCGCGTTGCGCTCGACGTGCGGTCGGAGCGACTGGAGTTGCCCGACGGCGATTTCGTGCGTCTGGACTGGGTCGGCGCGGCCGGTCCGATCGTGGTCGTGCTGCCGGGGCTGCAAGGCGACCTGGCCTCGCCCTACGCGCGCGGCCTGCTCCGCGCCTGCCTGACGCGCGGCTGGCGCGGCGTGCTCCTCAACTATCGCGGCCACGGCGAGCCCAACCGCCTGGCGCGAAGCTACCACTGCGGCATGACCTGCGACCTCGACTACCTGGTTCACTTCCTGGCCCGGCGAGAACCCGGCACGCCGATCGGCGTGGTCGGCTGCTCGGTGGGCGCGAACATCTGCCTCAAGTGGTTGGGCGAGTGCGGCCAGCGCGGCCAGGCGCTGCCCGTCGTGGCGGCCGTGGGCGTTTCGGCGCCGTTCGATCTGGGGGCCGTGGTCAAGAAGATCGATCGCGGGTTTTCGCGAATCTACCAGTGGCACCTGCTGCGGAGCCTTCGCCGCGACGTGCTTCGCAAACGTGCGGCCTTAAGCGACGACCTGGGCCTTACGCGCCGCGAACTCCGCCGGCTGAACACCTTCTACAAGTTCGACGACCGCATCAGTGGTCCGTGGAGCGGTTTTGCGGGGGCCGACGACTACTACGCCCGCACCCGGTCCGACGTGCTGCTCAAGCACGTGGCCGTGCCCACGCTGATCGTCAACGCCCGCAACGACCCCCTGGTGCCGATCCACGCGATTCCCCGCCCGAGCGATCTTTCGCCCCAGGTGACCTTGGAACTCACCAGCGCCGGCGGCCATCTCGGCTTCGTCAGCGGCCGCTGGCCCTGGTCCCCGCGATTCTGGCTCGACACCCGGGTGCCGGACTTCCTGGCCTCGCACTTGAAGACAACGAGCAATCCAACTTGGTTCTGAAGCCATCGGTGAACCGAGAGTGCGCCCCCCGCAGTGCGCCCACGGCTGGCCCCGCGAATGGTAACGCCCGGTGAGGAACTCGGCCCGGGTCGGAGCGCAGAGAGGTCAGACGAAGAACCGGTCGAACCGGGCGCCTTGGCGCGCCAGGCGGTCGATGCGCGGGGTGGCGAGGTTCGTGTTGCCGTGGAGGCTCAGATCGCCCCAGCCCTGGTCGTCGGCCAGGATGACCACGACGTTCGGACGATCGCGGCCCGCCGAGGCCAGGACCGGAGCACCGATCATGCCAAGCACCGCAAGAGGGCCAATCAGTCCGAGAAACCTCCGGGCGATCCTGTTATTCCTCTGCGCCGTACGCGGGAGTCTTTTGCGATGGGGCATGGTCGTTATCTCCGTTCGGTGGATCGCCATGAAAGAACTGCGAGCGACTTCCGAGTGCCTCGCCCCCGGCGAGGGCACGACGCCCGGGCCGTCATTCTACCAGACTCTCGAAACCGATGCCGCGAAGCGTCCGAGCGACGCGACAGCGAAAACGGCCTTCAGACTCGTTGACACGAGGTGTGTCGCCCTGCTAGAAACCAGGGGGGGCTTGAACATGCAAATCGAGATCCAAGGGTGTGTGTTGGAACTGGTCGAGGGGGACGTGACCTTGCAGGAGGTCGACGCCATCGTCAATGCAGCCAACAGCCGTTTGGCGGGCGGAGGCGGCGTTGACGGGGCGATCCACCGCCGCGGCGGGCCGAGCATCATGGCCGAGACCGACCGCGAGCACCCCAACGGTTGCCCGACCGGGTCGGCCGTGATCTCCGCGGCAGGCAATCTCACGGCCAGGCACGTGATCCACGCCGTGGGCCCGATCTGGCACGGCGGCCACCGCGGCGAAGCCGAGTTACTCGCCCGGGCGTACCGCCGCTGCCTGGAACTGGCGGTGGAACACCAATGCAGAAGCATCGCCTTTCCTTCGCTGAGCACCGGGGCCTACGGCTACCCCATCGATCAGGCCAGCGAGGTCGCCCTGACCGCAACCATCGCGTTCTTGCGGGAGCACGCCAGGCCAGCGCTCGTCCGTTTCGTGCTCTTTGGCCGCGACGCGTACGCGGCCTACGCAGCGGCCGCGCAACGTATGAAGGTAGAATAGCGGAACCGCGTGAGGGCGAAGCGGAACGGGAGTCAGACCGATGGACGAAAAACACGCGGTCTTCCTTGCAGGCGGCGTTCGGACGCCGATCGGCGGATTCTGCGGAGGGTTGGCCGGAGTCCCTGCATCGGTGTTGGGAAGCACGGTGGTCAAGGCGGCGATCGCGCGGGCCGGGATTGCGGCCGATGCGGTCGACGAGGTCATCTTCGGCAATGTCATCGGCGCTGGCCTAGGACAGAATCTGGCCCGACAGGTCGCCATCGGGGCCGGGCTCCCTCCGGCAGTCGGCGCGACGACCGTCAACAAGGTCTGCGGATCGGGTCTCAAGGCGGTCATGCTCGCCGCACAGGCGATCCGCTGCAACGACGCCGAATTGATCGTCGCCGGGGGCGCCGAGAACATGTCCCTCGCCCCATATCTGCTGAGCAAGGCCCGCACCGGATACCGCATGGGCAACGCCGAACTGATCGACGCCATGATCCGCGACATCGTGACGAAC